>DAOVUO010000486.1 GCA_030632545.1 Bacteroidales bacterium | reverse complement strand
CTTCTGTTCCAGCCTCATCTAAAGCAATAAAAGTTTGATGAATAACCTTATCTAATTTAAGCTTTTTATCTATATTTATTTTTGAAAAATCAGCCTCTTTAGAAAAAGCATTTCCCATACCCATATCAGTTAAAACCTTTGATAATTCGAGCTTATATTCCATCTTAAACTTTGGAAAACTTATTTTTATTTCTTCTTTCTTTGCATTCCTATAAAAATTGCGCAAAAACTCAGAAGTTATGCTCTTTTCCCACTCTGTTAAGCCCTCAATCTGTTTAGGTAAAAATATAAGCATCGACAAAGCATTTTCCTTATAAGGAAGCTCAATTGCCTGAACAATATTATCTTCGTAATAATTCACTACCATTGACTTGTTCATAAAATCAATAGCTTCATTATCAGTTTTGTTTATATAAAAAAGATCTGATTTTGTTCTATTTACGTCAAAAGATTTTTCCCAAGCCGATTTAAAATAAATTGCATTTGTAAGCACTAAACGAGTTCCAGCATTTAGCAATGTAGGCGAAATCAAATTCTGTATTTTATCTTTAGTCTGATTCTCTACCCATTTATTAATATCTTTTCGTGCCTTTTCTCTATTTTTATCAGTCTTAAAATCAACCTTTTTATATGGTGCTCCAAAAGTTTCCTTAACAAATTCTAAGTATTCCTCTTCAATCTTGTAATCCTGTTGTATCCACAACGAATTAGCTGTTTTTATTGTGCTATTATTATTGTTTAATAAAGATTTTTGAATCAAGTTAAATTGGATAAAAAAATCTTTTCCTGGCTCAATACTCATCACTTCGGCCATTATTTTTTCAGTTTCGGCAACTGCCCCTGCATAAGTCATTGCAAGTGCCGAACTAGTGCTATATGGCGAAATAAAAACATTTTCGTTTGTAGGCAGTTGCTTGTATACGCCCAAACCAAAATTATTGATCGACTTTACTGCTAAGTTTTGTGCATTAATTTGCATAAATACGGCTATTCCTATAATGCTAAATAGTATTTTTTTCATACGTCTAAAATTTGTGCAAACATACTAAATGGCAATAATAATACTGATTTCACGAGTATAACTCAAATATTATTTCAGCCATCTAATGTTTCATTTTTAATATAACTTATTATTCAAAGCTCTGTATTTTGATTATCAAATTTAATATATTCCACAATTTAGAAAAAAAAACTGAATATCAAACCAAGCAAAAATCAAAAGAAGACAGAGTTTTTGTTAATAACAATGATTTTCAGCCTGAAATATGCTGATCTTCTTTCTACTTTATGCTAAAATCATTTATCTAATAAGTCTCAAAAAAGAGACAAGGCACTAATAATCAATTAAAATTAACTTAGTAAAGTAATAATAATAAACACTATACTAAAGTTTGTAAATGCTATAAAAGCTCACTTAACAAAATAAATCTGATAATGTAAGGAAATAACAAAATTTTGCAGTAATTTTGGTAATAAGTATTTAGCTATGCGTAATCTTATTAAATAGAACGAAAAAGTGTGGGAGAATATACAAAAATAATTGATTAACAAATGCTTTGCTCAGGTGATAAAATCTGTAAACAACAAAAACTAAAATAAAGTACATTATGAAACAGCTATCGAAACTTTTATTACTCGGGGCCACATTTTTCTTTTTAGTTTCATGTGGAGACACAGAAGCAGATAAGGCCAAACAGGAGTTGACCCAATTTATTGAAAATTACGAAAGTAAAATGATTCCTTTACAAAAGGAATATAATAATGCAAATTTTCAATCGGCAATAAGTGGCAAAGAAGAAAGCTACGAGAAAACCTCAAATTTAAAAATTACTTTAAGCAAAATACTTTCAAATACAGAGGCATTTATAACACTTAAGCGTTTAAAAGAAAGCAATTTAATAAGCGATACTCTTTTATTAAGACAACTTCATGTTTTGTACAATTTATACTTACCGCACCAAATAGATGAAGAAACTCAGGTTAAGTTAATTATGCTTGATAATAAAATTGCCAAACAATTTTCAGAATTTAGAGCAAATATTGACGGTAAAGAGTATACTGATAATGAAATAGAGCAAGTTTTAAGCAATTCGACTAATAACGAAGAATTAAAAAAAGCTTGGGAAGCTAGTAAGATAATTGGTGAAAACGTTGCAAAAACAATTGTTTTGAGCGTTAAAAAACGTAATCAACTTGCGAAATCTTTAGGATATAAAGATTATTACGAAATGCAACTTAGTGTTAAAGGTTTAAATGTTGTAGAAATTCAAAACTTGTTTGAAGAACTGGATATTCTGACAAGGGGTCCTTATTCACAGTTAAAAGCTGAAATGGACGAAATTTTAGCTACACAGTACGGTATTAAAACTGAGGAATTAATGCCTTGGCATTATCAAAATAGATTTTTTCAGCAAGCACCTCAAATCTACGATTTAAAACTTGACAAATTCTATACTGATGCTGATTTTTTAGGTAAAGCCAACAGTTTTTATCAAGGAATTGGATTACCTATTGAAGATGTTTTTGAAAATAGCGATTTATTTCCAAAATCAGGGAAATCGCAATTGGGTTATACCGTTGACATAGATAAGGAAGGTGATGTAAGAATTTTATTGAATTTAGATAATAATCTTTACTCAATGTCTAGTCTACTATATGAAGCAGGATTTGCTGCCTATTATAAAAATATTGACAGAAGCTTACCTTATATTCTGCGCGATGCTCCACAATTT
>DAOVUO010000197.1 GCA_030632545.1 Bacteroidales bacterium | reverse complement strand
TTCGGCTACAAAGTAAAGGCTTAGTTCATCTGGTGATATAGCTGGATGTCCAATAGAAATACTTGTGTCTTTTAGTAAATCTAATTTTTTTGCAACCGACCATGATGTACCACTTCTGGAGCTTTCAAAAATTTTACAAGCACCAAATCCATTTTCATCAATAAAACAACGTGTAAAATACATTGTATTACCTTTAATATTTAGGCTCGGACTACCTTCATCAAATTCAGAATTAATATTTTCGCCAAAAGGAACGGCTTCGCTCCATTTTCCTTTTTTATCTTTTTTAGCCTTAAAAATATCAGCAAAATACTCCCCCGATGCATTGTTTATGTCTGTGCCTGATGTGCCTTCTCTGGTAGAGCTGAATATAATTTCATCGTAATCTTTGCGAAAAGAAATACTAAAGTCGCTTTGTTTAGAATTTATGAAATTTTCGTTTGCAACTTGGTAGCGAGTTGGTTTTTCAATCCATTGAGGAATTTGTTTACAGCTCTCAATTCCTATCGTTGCTCTATAATCGTTTGGAACTAACTCTTTGTAATTAGCATAAAACTCAGCAGCATCCTCATATTGCCCTGTAATTTTCAGTACATCAGCTAAATATAATATAGATATTGGATTTTGGTATTTGTAGATTACCGAACGCCGTAGCCAAACTTGGGCATCGCGCATTTTATTCATACGTTTATAGCAGAATCCTAAATGGTAAGCGATATAGGCTTTTTCGGGACGAGATTTAGCTTTTGAGTATGCTTTTTCGAAATAAGTTGTTGCTTTATAATATTCACCACTCTCAAAATAGGCATCAGCCTTTTCTGTTCTTTTAGATTGTGAAAAAGTGCTTATGCTTATAAATAAACTGATTATCAGGATGAAATAACGATTCATAATTCGTGACTTTTGGCAAAGATACAAGAAATTGTTTAACTGATGAATTAGGATTTATTATTGTCAAATTATTATTTATTATCAGACAATTAGGCTAAATTAATTGATTACTTAGCAATGATTATTAATTAATTGACATCAAACTTAATACTTAGCACTCGAAACTTAAAACTTAACGAATTGAATAGTATAATTGGTCAAATAATAACCAAATATTGCGTAATCTTACAACAGAATTTATAATTTTACCGCAAATATATTTGCAATGACAATACAGAACAAATTCAAAGCTGCTAAGTACAGCTTATTAATTCGTATAACTTTAGGAGTGATAGCTCTACTAATATTATTGATAGTTTTTATGCCTAGCAGGTCAAGTTATAAAGTTGTTGAGGGTTTTATTGTGCTATTGGGTTTATTATATTTAGCTTTACTCGTGAAAATGCCTCATTATTTTTTATACTCAGATTTTGATAAGAATTATATAGTATTAAGGTATTATAATATTCACCCTTTATTAGTCAAACCCAAACAATTACAAATACCCAAAGGGAGTATTTCTGATATTAAGATTGTTTCATTATTTTGGGGTTGGCGAAAGATTTTAACAATTAGTGTAAAGTCAGAGAAAACTGCTGCCTATTATCCTTCTATTAATGTTTCTTTATTATCTGAAGCCGAAATTGAAAAATTAAGGAGCTCATTAGCTATATGGAAAAAGCAATAATATTTTTGGTCTTATCGGTTTTCAGTGTACAGATAAATGCACAGGATTTTTATGTTAAAGTTCAATCCGAAACGGCTAATGTGTGGAACGGTAAGAAAGTGACAATTGTGCAGGATATGTATTTTCAAACGCCTTCAAATAAGTTAGTAAGCCATTTTAAAAAGCCACAAGAGTATTTTTATACCTCGAATTTAAAAGGTGAAGCAAGTTTTTATTATCCTGCAACAAATACTGTAAAACTAATTCATGATTTATTCTTGTCATCAAAAAATAATATTCTTTACTATTATGTAAATAATTCAATTGGCGACATGGGACTGCAAGAGGCTGGTTTTATGCTTATTGCTAGTAGGCAAGAAGGCAGTCAAAATATTAGTGAGTGGAAAGCACCTTTGGATATGCTTCAGCAAATAATAAAGGTAGAAATGGTTCATGAGAATTATCTGCCTAAATACATGGCATATTATTCGCCAAAGGGTGAGATTATTAAAAAGATTTACTACGCTGATTATCAGCAATACGATAGGTTTATTTTGCCCATGCGTATACTAGAAATTGAGTATAAAAATTTGCAAGATTCGGTTATGCATAGTCAGGTATTTAAACAAGTTGAGACGAGTTATACTCCTTTTGATGCAAATTTTGATTTCAAAGTTCCTATAGATGCAAAACTTGAGAAGAATTAGTCTTGTTTTTTTTATTGTAAGTTTTGTTGCTATTTTAAATGCACAAGATTATCAGGCATTGATAATAGAATCTAGCAAAGCTCAGCTACAAAAAGAGAATGAGCGTGAGATTTCCTTTGGATTTGAGAAAAAACAAGCATGGAATCCATTTTTGTATATATTTGGTGGCGCAATGTATGTTTATCAAAAACTTATATCACCTCAATTTTCTTCAGGCTGTTTATATGAGCCATCATGCTCAAGTTTTAGTAAACAATTAATTTCGGAATACGGATTACTAAAAGGAACTATAGTTTCCGCTGATAGATTAATGCGTTGTAATAAACTTGGTGGGCATGATATAGAAGCACACCAATTAGATGCAAAATCGGGTAAAGTGCTGGAGGATATAGAAATATATTCCAGAAAGAAAAAATGAGTGCTACTTCTACTTTCTAAAATCTTTTGTCTAATAAGTCTCAAAAAAGAGATAAATTGCTAGTAATCAATTAAACTTAACTTAGGAAAGTAGAATTACAGGCTTTTTTTAAAACCACAAGCAGCTTATTACTGCTTCATTTATTTGTTGGCCAATAAAGCTTGTGTCGGTATTAAACGAATAAGTACGACCATCAGAGCCTAAGTCCCATAGTTTGCCACGCATAAAAACATTTGTACCTGCTTTAAAATCATGGTTTTTATATCTGCCGAGTAATGCATATTTTTCCCACGCTTGTTCTTCGGTAATTGTTTTAATATCCGACAAATCTACGTCTTTTGGCTCAGGATAACCACTATAGCCATTCCATATAATACTTAAAATTCCATCAGGTATGGCAAACGAAGGAATAGCTACTAATTCTACATTTTTATCATCAAAGTATTGATAGATATCAGGATACCAAGAGTCGGCACAAATAGCAATGCCTAATTTACCTGCATTGGTTTTGAATACTGGTAAGTTAGCTAGTTCTCCATCCGCAATAAAATCTTGTTCATCTTTTGTCGAATATACTTTTAACACAACATTATTGTCGATATTTCCATTTGGATGAAACAAGAAGCTTGTATTATATAGCTCTTTATCACTCACAACTATTTGTCCATCTTTAATATAAGGTTTAGGTAAAATAATTGAACCACCCACTATATACACTTCGTATTTTTTTGCTAATCGTGAGAATGTATCAGAATAAATTTCAGCCATTTTTTTTGCTTTCATTCTAAACACCGCATCTTTAATTTTATCTTTTGCCTTTGAGTGGAAATATGCATTTACAAAAGAAAAAACATTGCTCATTACCATTGTTTCTAAGCTTTTTTGTATTATAGTGTTGCTATAAACACTTTGTTTCTCTTCTGCTACTACAAGCCATGTTCCTAAATATTCGGGTAGAACAACTATGCTTTTATTGCTAAGCCATTTTTTAGATGCTGCTTGAGCAAAATAAAAATCTAACTTTTTAAAGAATGTTTTTTCAGATTGGTAATCTTGTGGTGACATAAAAGCCTGAATGGAAATAAAATTTCCGTTATTTGTAGAGTCATTCTCTTCTGAAAAATGTATTTTTTCTGTATTAATGGGTGATTCAGTGGAGTTTCGTCCTGATTCTGCCCAAATATTATAGACCAATATAATTATTCCAAAGGCAGATATTAAAATTAATAATTTTCTCATAATATCTTGTTATAGTTGAATATAATCTGGCGTAGCTTTAGGTTTTGGCTTTTTGCCATAGAGTAAATCATCAAGAAGTACGGCAGTTTTGCGAAATCCAGAAGATGTTTTTAGTCCTGTTCGCACCATATTATGTAGCCAGTTATTCTCGTGAGAGTAGGGGCAAACACTTATGCAGCGAGCACAATCAGTTCCAGAAATTGTCCAATAGTTAAAACATGCCTCTTGGTTAATTTGCCAACGTAATACGCCCTTTATTTCCTCTCTATTATTAAACGATATAGCCTGAGCTGGGCATGCAACTGCACATTTTTTACATTGCACACAAAAGTCTGTAACATCCGAAGCAAAATTACTATCATCAGTAATAAGCGGAATGTCGGTTGTTATTACACCAATGCGCACCCGGGGACCAAGTTGAGGAGTTATTAATATACCCATACGGCCAATTTCGCCAAGGCCAGCATCTTTTGCAACTAATGGGCAAACTACCTCATAGTCTCCATCAATATGAGCACGAGCACCATGGCCAAGCGAATTAATAAATGCGGCAATTTGCATAGCAATATTTCCCGCATGTAAATACTGTTGTGCCGATTCTACAACAGTTGCTCCTTGTGGTGCGGCATCAATATGCTCTTTGTCCATTTCCACTGTAAATGCAAAAGCAAACTTATGCTTGTTCTCTACGGTTTTTCCATAAATATCTCCTCGTCCGTGTACCGAATACAAATGATAATTTTGTAGTTTGCATATACCTGCACTATGAGCACCCAGTTTTTTTGCCCATGTTTTAATAAATTGTGAAATTTTTTCTGAATCAATATTGTTTTTCATTTCCTTTTCAGGAAAGTTAACCGATGATTTGAATTGTTCTACTGTGAAAAAAGTAGCATTTGCCATACCATAACTTATAGGCTCATAAAATTTTGATTGAACAGAAAGTAGTCCAGCATTTTTTCTGAATTTATTATCACCATCTAGTAGGCTAGGGTAGAGCTTATAAAAATCATCAAAACGCTCAGTTCCTTCCTTTAGTTCATTACGAGAGAACATAATTAATCGTTCGTCAATTTGTTGTTTAGGTTTTTGATAACCACGTTTTTCTTTCTTGCTATTTGGGAAAAATATCAGTATTAAAGCTAAAAGTGTAATACTGAATATAATTATACTTGCAATTATTTTCAAATTATTTGGTAAAATATAATATATTAAGTTTAATGATAGAAGTATAACAAAACTAACGAACAATATTTTTGTTGCTCTATTCTCTTTTTCTTTTTTTGATGTTATTGCCGCAATAAATAAAAATATCGTGATTATAGATAATAATGATATTCCGCCGTATTCTATAATTGTATCCACTTAATTTTTTTTAAGAATTATTTTTTTGCCAATATAGTTTTTTTCAGCTTTTTAATCCAATGAAATATGGTCTAAATTCGGTTTAATGAAGAATTGAGCTGTGTTCAGTTTTTTATCTTGTATATTTTACTTATTTTTAAAGTACTAAAAAGTGAGAATAAATTTAAAAATAGATGAAAATAGCAAATGGATTAATTATTATTTTTCTTTTGATTTCAACAGGAATATTTGCCCAGAATAAAGAAGTATTATTAGAAGAACTTCAGGGAACTTATGTAGGAAAAATAAAGAAAGGATTGGCGCACGGTAAAGGTGAGGCTAAAGGAATAGATTCTTACAAAGGAACTTTCAGACATGGATATCCACAGGGTAGAGGTGTTTATACATGGCCTAATGGCGATTTTTACGAAGGTAAAATGCAAAAGGGAGAGATGCAT
>DAOVUO010000535.1 GCA_030632545.1 Bacteroidales bacterium | reverse complement strand
ATAATGTTCCTGACTTAAATAAAATCCCTGATGTAAAATAAGCATTTTTTTCTTTGGATATTTTTTTAGTAACTGGTGCATTTGTGATAAATCATAACTTCTAATACCAATAAATTCATTCTTTTTTAGCAAGTTAGGACAAGTATTAATATTGTAAATAGTGAAATAATGCTCGGATAATGGGGGAGAGGATGCTAGTTTTCTCTTATGAATTTGTGCATCTGAATACAGTTTATTCATTAAATGAAAACCATTTTGATTTTTAACTACTATAAGATACAGGAATTCATTATCCTGATGAAATTCCATGCCAACAATTGCTTTGATATTGTTTTTTTGGCATGCTTTAATGAAATCAAAAATTCCGCTTGTATTGTTTATATCGGCCATGCCAAATGCAGTATGACCTTTAAATTTAGCTATCTTAACTAAATTATCAACGGATAAAACTCCATAACGAAGACTATAATATGATTTAGCGGCTAAAACCATAAGAATTTATTATTTACTATTGGTTATTGGTAAAAATACATTAAAAAAAATTAACTACAGCGCAACGTATTGGTGAGTTTGCTCGTCTAATTAATAAAATAACACACCAAATTACAATAATGAAAGAGCTATTATTTCAATCAACAAGTTTTGCAGAATACTGGTGGCGTGCTAGTTATAAAAATGGCTACGGCGTTCATTCTCCATTTTTGTATAAATTGATTGAAGACGTTTTTGATGACGACCGACATTTTTATGCGTATGATGATATTGAAGCAATTCGTAAGGATTTACTTACTTGGAAACAATCCATTGAATTTAACGAAGTTGGTGCACTTTCGCATTGGGCAAAGCCAAATATTGAACGCTTAATTTCTGATATTACAAAATGCAGTTCTGTAAGTCCAAAATATGGACAATTGTTATTTCGCCTAACTAATCATTTCAACCCGCAAACGATTGTTGAGTTTGGTACATCTGTTGGAATAAGTAGCATGTATATGGCTTCTGGTAGTCCTAATGCTGAGTTATATACTTACGATTTTAACGAGGCACTTGTACGAATTGCCAATTCTAATTTTAACTCACTAAATTTACGTAAAGCTAAAGCTGAAGTGGGTTTGTTTGAGGAAAAACTTACTAAAATGCCTCAAATTGTAGATAAAATTGATTTTTTATTGCTTGATGGTAATCACCGCAAAGAGCCTACAATTTTATATTATGAGTTTTTGAAATCACAATTTCATAATGATACAATAGTAATTTTAGATGATATTCACTGGTCGCAAGGAATGGAAGAAGCTTGGGATATTATAAAAGCTGACAAGGCCGTAAGCTTAAGTATTGATTTATTCCAATTTGGGATTTTATTTTTCAAAAAAGAATTTTTAGGGAACAAACAACACTTTGTTGTTAAATTTTAGTTTTATAGTTGTTTGATAGTTTTAGTTTTTTCTGTGTTCCCTAAAAAGGCCTTCGAGAATTTGGTGCTTCTTGAAGGCCTATTTTTTTTACAGAATATAGTTAATTTATTTTTTTGGACTATTTTTTAATGTATCAACTAAAAAGTCCCAAAATTTTTGTACAGTTTGGATTTCAACTTTTTCGTCAGGTGAATGAGGGAAACGTATAGTTGGACCAAAGGAAATCATATCCATATCTGGATAATTTCCTCCTAAAATTCCACATTCTAATCCTGCATGAATTGATTTAATTTCTGGGATTTTCCCAAAACCATTTTCGTAAACTTTTTTCATGCTTTCGAGTATCAACGAATTTGGATTTGGCTTCCAGCCAGGATAAGTACCTTCATGCACTACTTTAGCACCAAAAAGCTCAAAAACCGAACGAATCTGCTGTGCTAAATCTTCTTTGGCACTATCAACAAATGAACGCTGCAATGAGGCTATTTTCATTTTCCCATTTTCTGTTTTTGCAATAGCTAAATTTGTTGATGTTTCAGGTACGTCCATTGTATCACTCATTCGAATTACACCATTTGGAAAAGCGTAAAGTGCTCTAATGAAACTAAAAACTGCTCTTTCATCAATAATATTTTCAGGTAAATCAATATCAGTAACATTTAGTTTTAAGCCAGGCTCAGTAACTTTTAACTCATATTGGAAAATAGCACCTAATTCTGCAATTAGTGCTTTTGCTGCTTGTAATTTATCACTAGGAATTGTTATGGTTGCAAAAGCTTCACGTGGAATGGCATTTCTTAATGAACCACCGTCAAAATTAGCTAATT
>DAOVUO010000067.1 GCA_030632545.1 Bacteroidales bacterium | reverse complement strand
GATATATACGACTCAGGCAAAGCCTAAGCCGAACGTGAGAACTGTGCTAAATTTTTTAATCCATGGGCTAAAGCCGCATGGCTAGTGAAAATAAAGCAGTTCTCTAACTTAGCTTATTTTAAACAATCCTAAATCTTTTAATTCAGCATTTTCTATATCAATGGTTCGGTAAATTTTTATAAACTACTGAAATCCATAGATTTACTAAATTTCGTTTTATTTACTATATTGTTTATAACTAGCGTAATACAGTTTTGAAACAGTAAATTTAGTAAATCTTAACGAAGTATTGCTATATAGCTTGCACGTTTTTCAGGAAAAAGGATGAGTTAGATATATCCAATTTTGAGAAATTTCGTATATTTGTTTAAAAAATAGAGGATTTGTAGAATTTAGTTTATTCCCTTATGATTACGATACAATTAGATGAAACGAGTAGAGAGGCTAAAGCTTTGTTGAATTATTTGAGGACATTGGGTTTTGTCAGGATTCAAGAAATTGAGTCAAAAATAGATTGGCTTGATGGTGTTTCAGAGTCTGAAAAGAAAATACTAGAAGAAAGAATAAGCTTATCCGATAATAAGGAAACAACTCTTTACACATGGTCTGAGGTGGAGAAAGGAATAAATGAAATTTTAAGTTCAAATCCTGATGAATAAAAAAATAAGATTTACTAAAGAGGCCAGAGAGGATTTGAATAAGGCTGCAAAATATTATAATAACCGAAAGCTTGGTTTATGAATTGAATTTAAAAATGAAATAAAAAAAACGATAGAAAAAATTGAGGAAAATCCATATCAATTTCAGAAAGTCGCTAGAAATAGAGATATTAGGAGAAGCATTATAAATCGCTTTCCATTTAAAATTTATTATTTAATTAAGAATTTTATTGAGGTTTTTGCAGTTTTTCATACGAGCAGAAATCCAAATAAAATAGAAAAATGAGTAATACTAAAAGTCATCCGATGACTTAATAAAAACACTAGCTTCCAGGTGCTATGCGGCTAGTGTTTGAAAATGTTCACATTTGCCTACCTTACACTAATATAGCGAGCAGTCCAATAGCTAAAGTCTCTTTCGCACAATTTGTTATTATAATAAAACTTATTTATAGTAAGCCCATTATCTTTTGTTTCTATATTAATTGTATCCGTAATTCCATCGGGATAGGTTAAATAATAAGTAGTTTCAAGACCTACACCACTATATACACTTAAAGTAAAATCCCAAACAAAACTATCATAATCCCATTCATCTAGTAGATACAAACCCGTAGTATCTTTATTATTATTATGAAAAATTGTAAATGAATGATAGTATGCAGTATCCTGCTTAACACCAGCATAATATGTTTCAATAGAACAAGGAAAATCATTCCTGCTTTTTTCGTGTTGATTTTCAATTACAGTTCTTTTTTCGGCTTCATAAAGTAGGCTACTATCTTTATCTATCAGTGAAAAAATTACGCTAGTACCAAAAACCTCTTCTTTTGTTATTTCTTCGCATGAGCTTATAAGCAATATTGATAGTAATATGCTTACTATTAATACTAATTGTTTCATAATTAATTTGGTTTTATATTGATAATTGCATTGTTAAAATATTGATAATTTTTTACACTCCCGTCGCTTCTTGTTACTGTCCAATCGTTATAACTGAAAAAACCGTTACTATCTGCCCAACCCCAGTTCATGTACAAGTATTTGTAATCAGGACCACAAGTATTATAAACTAATTCATAACCATCGCATATCCATGCATGGCCAGGCCAGTCAAATAAAGAGTTATATTCATTCCCGTCAAGATATACAGGACGGTTTGCATCAATTTCTGTTTTTATTATATTAAAATCATCATTTTTATCGTAATTAATTTTTGATGCAGTATAATTAAATATATCCTCAAATGCATCTACCGCATTATTGGCATTACTGCTTGAGCCGGTCTCATCATAATCTGTAATAACCTGATCGAAAATATCACTTATTAGTAATGCGGATTCATTAGTTGCCTGTAGATCTTTCATGTATGGATAGTTCCACGAGTACCAAGAGGGATGTTTGTGATAGTACATTATTTGAGCCATGGCTATGGTAACACAGCCAGCATAAGCTCTAGTACCGTTAGTTAACAAAGGACATAAAGCATTATATTGGTCATATTGTTTCCATTCAGATTGTACTAAAGGACCTTTAGTGTAGGTGTTTGTGCCGCAGCCGCCACCACCTTCGTATGGGTCGAGGTATTTGAGCGAATATTTTAACCAATGTTTTTTTATATCATTTTTTATTTTTTTGGGAGCAGTTAGCTCGCCTGTTTCAAGCAGTCTTATATTTTCTGCTGTAGTTTTCATCCATAGTTGCAATCCATACGGAATTGAATCCTTGTTGATTGATGAAATACTAGATTTAGCCAAAACAGGGTATTCTACCTGACTGCCCGAAACTATAATAAAACCACCTGTTTCATAACTAAAAATATGTAAATATTCTTCATCATTTTCTATATATGAAAAGTTTGATTTTATTTTATTAGATGAGTTTTTTTGTGTTGAATTTAATTCGGCGTAGTAAATAGCAATGTCATTTGCTTCTCTGTTACTTACAGGATTTTTAATAAGCTTTTTTTGTATTTTTATATTTGTTACTTCATCTTTATTACACGAACTTATTATAAAAAGTCCAGTTAGTATTATATATATAATAACTAGTGTTTGTTTTAATTTTAATAAAAGATTATTATTCATAGTTTATTTCAATTTATTTTATAATTTGTGAAAAAAAATCCTTTCATGATTAAATAAATTGTAGCTGGTTTTGTGTGGAAAAGAAATGTTTAGCAATAAGTAAACCAGCTAAACATGCTCCAGTTTGTTTTGCAAATAAGATGAACAAATTTATTATTCCATATAAATTCTCTCTCTAGTGTTGTAGAGTTTTTGTTTGTTTTGTATGTGAGGATGTGTCGTCATTTGTATATATATTGATGACTCAAAGTTAAGTAGATTATTGTTAAGTAACAAATGTTTTTTTAATAGAAATACTTTGGGCTGAGCTGATTGGCACTTCCAAGCGCTAAACGGCTAATTATCCATAGTTACGCGGTTTTAGCCTGTAGTTATTATAACGAAACGCCCCTTTTCCTCTGCATTTTCATCAAAAACATAGTTTTTGATGAAAATGCAGAGGAGGGAACTGTGATGAATTTTTTAATCCATGGGCTAAAGCCGCATGGCTAGTGAAAATAAAGCAGTTCTCTAACTTAAGTCATTTTAAACAATCCTAAATCTTTTAATTCAGAATTTTCAATATAGCTAGCACGTTCTTTGTTTTGAGCATTTCCTAATTTGATATAAACTTCGGCGGAATTTTTATACTCATCGCTGCGTATTGTGTCGTTGAGTAATAAATAACCCATAATAATATTTCCTGCCATTTCTACCATTCTTCTGGCGTGGAAATCAGTATATTCATTATCATTTATTTCTGTAACTTTTGCAACGGTATTTTTGTACTCCTCAGTCATTTCAACTAAAATGCGTTTTAAGTAGTCTAATTCAGGCTCATTAATTTGTTCTGCATAAGCTTCCATTTGAGTTGCATAAAAACCTGTTGTAACACCACGAATTGCAGCTACAACCTGTAATTGCGATGTTCCTTCGTAAATTGTAGTAATACGTGCATCACGATAAATACGTTCTATTGGAAAATCTTTCATAAAACCTGTACCAGCATGTATTTGTAGCGAATCGTAAGCAATTTCGTTACTGTATTCGCTACTCATGAATTTTAAAAGAGGAGTGTAGAAATCAGATTTTTTCTTATATGTTTTCATTTCCTTACGCTCTTCGGGCGTTAATTTCCGCTCGTGCATAATTGCTTCCAATGCTTTATAAATATCTACAAATCTTCCTGTTTCGTAAAGTAATGAACGAGAAGCTTGTAGTTTTGATTTCATTTTTGTAAGCATTTCATATACAGCAGGAAATTCAATAATTGCTTTTCCGAATTGCACACGTTCTTTGGCATATTTAAGTCCCTCGCGATAAGCAGCTTCTGAAAGACCAACCGATTGGCCGCCAACTCCTAGTCGAGCACCATTCATTAAAGCCATTACATATTTGATTAAGCCCATTCTACGGTCGCCAACTAATTTTACTTCGGCATTTTTAAAAACTAATTCGCAAGTTGGTGAGCCTTTTATTCCTAGCTTATTTTCGATTCTACGTACACTTAATGCATTGTCGTCTTTGTCGAAAACAAATAGAGATAATCCACGGCCATCGCTTG
This sequence comes from Bacteroidales bacterium, assembly GCA_030632545.1. GTDB lineage: Bacteria > Bacteroidota > Bacteroidia > Bacteroidales > DYOH01 > DYOH01. The sequence goes on along the minus strand of DAOVUO010000067.1, from coordinate 4,887 downwards.
TTCCTTCTTCCGAACGTGCTAAAACAAGCGAAATATCTGCATCACCATTAGTTATAAAGCGTTTAACGCCGTTTAACATCCAAGTATTTTTTTCTTTATCAAAATGAGCTTTTAATTGAACTGCTTGTAAGTCAGAGCCTGCATCTGGTTCAGTTAAATCCATTGCAGCCGTAGCACCTTTATTAAAACGTGGCAGTAAATCGTCTTTAATTTCGTCGGAAGCAAATTCATAAAGTGTTTCGGCACAATCCTGTAATCCCCAAATATTTGCAAATCCAGCATCTGCTCTTGAAATTACCTCACCAGCCATAACAAAGGCAATAATTGGGAAATTTAGTCCATCGTATTTTCTTGGAAGTGTTATTCCTATTAATCCAGCCTGAGTAAGTGCATCATGGTTTTCTTGCGTTCCACGAGCATAAATTACTCTGTTATTTTCAACTCTGGGGCCTTCTTTATCTACGCTTTCAGCATTTGGACCAATTATATTTGCTGAAATATCACCAACAATTTCATTTATTTTGTCGTAGCTATCCATAGCATCTTCAAAATCCATTGGAGCATAATCATATTTGTCTTTATCAGCAAAATTACGTTCTTTTAATTCCACTATTCTTTTCATCAAAGGATGCTCTAAGTGAAATTTTAAGTCTTTGTTATCTGTATAAAAATTTTCCATAATTTGAGTATCCTTTTATTTACTTAGAATTTTTTTTGTAGTATTTAATCATTTTGGGAATTACATCAGCCACACTGCCATTAATATTATAATCTGCAATTTGGTTTATTGGTGCATTTTCATCAGTATTAATTGACACAATTATAGCAGATTCGTCCATTCCTGCACGGTGCTGAACTACACCCGATATTCCGCAAGCAATATATAATTTTGGACGAACAGTTACGCCTGTTTGTCCAATTTGACGCTCGTGTTCTATAAATCCTGCATCTACGGCTGCACGCGAACCACCAAGTTCACCACCAAGCACATTGGCAAGCTCTTGTAATAATTTAAAATTAGCAGCCGAACCAACACCATAACCACCAGCAACAATAATTGGTGCTCCTTTCATATTGATTTTGCTTTTTTCAATATGGCGCTCAATTATTTCAACAACAAAATGTGTATTATTTAAAATTTTTGTGGTATCAATTTTTACAATTTCGCCTTTGTAATTATTATCAAAAATTTCTTTTTTCATCACACCTTCACGCACTGTTGCCATTTGTGGGTGCATATCTGGATTAATAATGGTTGCAATAATATTTCCTCCAAAAGCGGGGCGAATTTGATAAAGTAGGTTTTTGTATGTTGTGTCAGTTTTTTTAACGTAATGATCGCCAATAACAAGGCTTGTGCAATCGGCTGTAAGTCCACATTTAACCGCCGAAGCTACTCTTGGAGCTAAATCTCGTCCAACAGAACTAGCACCAAAAAGTACAATTTGTGGCTGATACTCCTTTAATATTACAGAAACAATTTCTGCATGTGGCATATTCTGATAAACCTCAAGACGCTTGTCTTCTGCTGTATAGATAATATCTACTCCATAAGGGTAAATCTGTTTTTCTATTCCGTTTAAATTAGCTCCAACAACAATAGCACCTAGTTTCACACCAAGTTCTTCAGCTAATTTTTTCCCTTTTGAGAAAAGCTCAAGACTTACATCGGCTACTATTCCGTCTTCTAATTCAGTATATATAAATATATTTTTCATGTGTTTAATTTTGAATTCGTTTAACTTAATTGTTTAACGAATTAGCCAATAGTATGATTTTCAATTAATTCTTTCATTAGTGATTCAACATCATTATCCGAATCAGAAAAAACTTTTGCATCTTTTGATTGTAAAACAACATTTTCGATTGTTTTTACTTTTGTAGGAGAGCCCGAAAGACCTAGTAATTCTACATCTGCCTGAATATCTGCAACACTCCACTCTGTAATGCGTAAATATGGTCTATCATTTTGTAATTGGATGTAATCTTCTGCCGCATCCTGAAGTTCTGTTTCGGTATGTGCATGTTTGTATTTCATTACAAATTTAGCGTTACGAGCTCTACAATCATCAGCAGAACTATGTACTGTAACTAGTAGCGGAAATTTGCCTTTTATTACTTCTATGCCTCTTTCTAAACGTCTTTTTATTGTAATGTCTTTATCGTTAACGTCCACAATATCTTCTGCATAAGTTATTTGAGGGATGTTCAGTTTTTCGGCAACTTGAGGACCAACTTGTGCTGTATCACCGTCAATTGCTTGACGTCCTGCAAAAATTAAATCGTAATCGTTTATTTTTTTAATGGCTTGAGAAATTGCATAAGAAGTAGCCAAAGTATCAGAACCAGCAAATTTACGGTCGGTTATTAAATAGCCTTTATCAGCACCTCTGTACATTCCTTCTCTAATAATTTCGGCTGCACGTCCTGGCCCCATAGTTAAAATGGTGATTGTGCTATCTTTGTATTTGTCTTTAACGCTTAGTGCCATTTCTAAAGCATTAAGGTCTTCGGGGTTGAAAATAGCAGGCAAAACACCTCTATTTACGGTTCCATCAGCTTTCATAGCATCTTTTCCAACGTTTCTGGTGTCAGGAACTTGCTTAGCTAGAACAATAATGTTTAATCCCATCATGATATTTATTGTAGATTAATTTCAAATGTGGCAAAATTAAAAGTCTTTTTACAATAAGCAAATAGTCAGATTATTATGCATGCATCGTATTTCCCTAATAGTTTGATATTGTGGGAATATGAAAAAAAGAATTAACACTTAAGGCTTATTTAGACAGGTTTTAAATAAGCAAACGAGATAATATCATAAAATCACTAAACATTAGCTAATTAAAGATTTAATGAAAAAACACATTGCACTGGTTTTTCAAACAACTTAGAGTTAGAAACAGGAGAAATATTATCACAATTAATTTAATCAAAAAAGATTGAATTACTAAACATTGCAATATGCCACTATTATAAAATATTAAAAATGAAGAAATAGTAACAATAAAAATTTGTATATTTGTTTTATGTCCAAAAAAGATGAAATAGTAAACAAAATAATAAATATATTTACTAACGAAAAACCTACTGTAGAAATTTATTTATATGGTTCTAGGGCTAGAGGCGATTTCATTAAAACATCTGATTGGGATTTTTTAGTCCTATTAGATTTGAACACTATTTCGTTTAATTATGAAACAAAAATCATGGATTCTTTTTATGATGTAGAGTTAGAAACAGGAGAAATATTATCACCATTAATTTACTCAAAAAAAGATTGGATTACTAAACATTGCAACTTGCCACTATTCGAAAATATTAAAAATGAAGGAATCCGCATAAAATGACAGACTCAAAAAAAGAATTGATAAATTATAGAATAGCGCGTGCAAAAGACACACTAGATGATGCATTAATATTATCTGAAAAACATAAGTGGAACTCCACAATTAATCGTCTTTATTACGCTGCATACTATGCAGTTATTGCATTGCTACTACATAATAATTTAAAACCAGCCACCCACAATGGAGCAAAATCAAATTTCTCTGAACATTTTATAAAAACAGGAATAATATCCAAAGAATTTGGAAAATCATACTCTCAACTATTTACTTGGCGTCAAAAAGGAGACTATGATGATTTATTTGATTTTACAGAAGAAAAAGTACTTCCGTATTTTACTCCAGTTAAAGCTTTAATTGAACTTATTGAAGAAATAATAAACAAATAACGCTAAAAATACACTCGAAACTTAAAACTTAATAGCCTGTCCCGAATATCGGGGAAGTATTAAAGAATGTGTCGGTATATTTTTTATCTTTGTTTGCTAAGGGTGTTGACATAATTTAGTGCTGACACTTGTATTTTTGCATTTTTATAAATGTGGGTTAAAATTTTACAAATATATATAGAAACAACATGGAGAAATCGTTAAAAGGAACAAAAACAGAACTTAATTTATTAAAATCGTTTGCAGGCGAAAGTCAGGCAAGAAATAGATATGAATTTTTCGCTAAAGTAGCTAAAAAAGAAGGTTACGAGCAGATATCTAGGATTTTTCAAGAAACTGCTAATCAGGAAAAAGAGCATGCAAAACGTTTTTTTAATTTTTTGGAAGGTGGAACAGTGGAAATAACAGCTATATATCCCGCTGGAATTACTGGAACAACAAAGGAAAACTTAAAAGCAGCTGCGGAAGGTGAAAATGAAGAATGGACAGATTTATATCCCCAATTTGCTGAAACGGCTAAAAAAGAAGGTTTTACAAAAATAGCAACTGCTTTTAAAATGATTGCAAAAGTGGAAGCTGAGCACGAAAGAATATATTTGAAATTGCTTCAAAATATTTCTGAAGATAAAGTTTTTATGAAAGACGGAAAGGTGTGGTGGAAGTGCATAAATTGTGGATATGTATACGAAAGTGAAAAAGCACTTGAAACATGTCCTGCTTGTTTGCACCCAAAAGCTTATATGCAGATAAGAGAAGATAATATATAGATTCAGATTTTTCAAATTCCTTGTGAAAAACAACAAGGAATTTGAAAGAGTCATTGGATTTATGATTTACGATTTACGATTTATGATTGACGATTGGGCTGGCGCAAGAGGATTTACGATTTACGATTTAACAATTACGAATTACCATTAACAATTAACTATTTATTATTGTGCTGGCGTAAGAGTTCTGACGCTGTAAAGACATTGCATTGCGTTTGGTTAAAACTAACTTTAGTAACTCTAGGTACTTACAACTTTTAACTTTTTCTATTATAATTTTTCTATTTTTTCTTTTGATAATTTCGTTTTTTCCATAATTATCTCAATAGAAATATTATTTTCTTTCAAGGTTTTTGCTAAGTCTGTTATCATTTTGTCTTTATC
>DAOVUO010000008.1 GCA_030632545.1 Bacteroidales bacterium | reverse complement strand
GGCTATTTAACTCCACTACTTCCTGCTTACTAGACACGTAAACGGATGTTATTATAAATAACGCCCCTAGTTAGTACCTGCAAGATAAAAAAAACAATGAAATTATACTACTAAAGGAGTATTGCGCACGAGTATTTGAGTAAGTATGTTTATAACAATACAATTTCAGCATTTGGCTATAACAGGGATAGCAAAAAGGTAAAAGCAAATAACCATCTAACTAATTACAGATAACAATAGTTTCCCATTAAAAATAGAAGCGTTTTAAGGAAACAAACTTGATTACAAGACAATAAATGGCCAGTTAAAATACCTAAAAGAACAATTTAGTGCAGCGTCTATTTTTTTAGTAGACGACAGTTAATCAAAATAGTAGTAGAACCATCAAAATTTAATTTTCGCAAAAAAACACATGTTTTTATGAAAAATTGGTATTTTCTTTCAATTGTCACTAATAAACATAAATAAAGGAGTTCAAATAATTGAACACCTTTGATATCTGAATACATTTATTACAATCTTTTCTTCAGATTCTCTGCCGTACCAATTTCCAAAAAACTAGCACCAACACCAGGACCAAAGTTACCAGCAACAACAACTAATTGGTCAGAATCCTTAACATTTTCTTCTTTCTGGATAATCTCAACAGCTTTGTAAAGAAATTCGTCAGTAGATACATTTTTTTCCATAAAATGAGCATATACACCATAAACAAGAGATAATCGCCTCATCAGCTTTTTACTATAACACATAGCAAAAACAGGTTTTCGGCCTCTATACGACGCAATATTCCTCACCGTTGACCCCTGAATACTATCTGCAATAATCCCCTTAGAATCAATCCTTAAAGTAGCTTTAACAGCAGATTTAGCCAAATATACTGGTATGGAAACATGAGATTTTTCTTTAGGAATATCCACAAATTTTTTCTTTAACTTCTCAACTTCTTTGGCAATTTTAGTCATAATTTTTACAGACTCAACAGGATATTCACCATAAGCAGTTTCGCCACTAAGCATAATTGCATCTGTTCCATCATAAATAGCATTAGCTACATCGCTTACCTCTGCACGTGTAGGACGTGGATTTTCAATCATTGAATGCAGCATTTGTGTGGCTACAATAACTGTTTTTCGGCGTGCAATGCACTTTCTACCTATTTTTTTTTGTATAGATGGAATCCGCTCAGCAGGTATTTCAATTCCTAAATCACCACGTGCTATCATAATGCCGTAAGAATGATCTAAAATATCATCGAGATTATCTACACCTTGTTGATTTTCAATTTTTGCAATAATCTTGATTTCACTACCATAAGTATCTAAAATACTTTGAATAGCAACAATATCATCTCCATTACGAACAAATGAATGTGCAATAAATTCTAAATCTTCCTCAATAGCCATTTCAATAAATTTCCTATCTTTTCTGCTAATACTTGGAAGTCGAATATGTACACTAGGCACATTTACACTGTTGCGTCCACCTACTTCGCCATCGTTTTTAACTTCGGTAATCAAGTATCCACCTTTTTTCTCAATAACTTTAAACTCAATTTCGCCATCATCTATTAATATCGAAGCACCAACTGGAATATCAACAACAAAATCATTAAAATTCACATAAATGCATTCTTTTGATAAAACCGCCTCGGTATCTCCTTTAAATTTCACTATTTCACCAGTCTCAAAATGAATTTTCTCATCGCTCTTAGTTGTACGAATTTCGGGGCCTTTAGTATCCACTAAAATGGCAATTTTTTCACTTACTGCACGAACATTCTTAATTACTTTTTTTGCTTGTTCTGGTGTTTGATGAGCTGAATTTAATCGCACCACATCCAATCCTGCATCATATAATTCTTTCAAAAAAGCTACATCACACTTTTTATCTGAAATTGTTGCAACAATTTTTGTTAACTTACGCATCTGTTATGTTTTAGTTTTAATTATTTTAAATATTCTATCAAATTGGTCTCTACTCTTTCTACAATATTCTCCACATTAGCAGGAATAAATTTCTCACCTGTTATCTTCTCGTACAACTCAATATATCTTTCGGATACTTGCTGCACAAACTCATCAGTCATTTCAGGCAATTTTTGTCCTTCATCGCCAGTAAAACCCTGTTCCATCAGCCATTCACGAACAAATTCTTTCGACAACTGTCTTTGTGACTCTCCTTTATCAAATAGCTCTTGATAACTTTCTGAAATAAAATAGCGTGATGAATCTGGTGTATGAATTTCATCAATTAAATAAATTTTCCCATCCCTTTTGCCAAATTCATACTTAGTATCTACTAATATTAAACCTCTGTCCTTAGCCATTTTGCTTCCACGTTCAAATAATTTAGCAGTATATTTTTCAAGCAAAGCATAATCATCAGCCGAAACCAGATTTTGCTTAATAATTTCCTCTTTTGAGATATTTTCGTCATGCCCAATATCTTCCTTCGTAGTAGGCGTTATTATTGGTGTTTCAAACCGCTGATGCTCTTTCATTCCTTCTGGAATTTTAACGCCCGAGATTTCTCTTTCGCCTGCTTTATATGCTCTCCACGAACTTCCTGTTAAATATCCTCTGATTATCATTTCTATAGGAAAAGTATCTACAAAATGTCCTACTGTAACATTTGGATCGGGCACATCAATTTTCCAATTTGGAACAATATCGGCAGTCGCATCTAAAAATTTGGCTGCAATTTGATTTAGGATTTGTCCTTTAAAAGGAATTCCTTTTGGCAAAACTTTATCAAATGCCGAAATTCTGTCACTTACAACCATCACTAATAATTCATCATTAATATTGTAAACATCTCTTACTTTCCCTTTGTAAAAAGATTTTTGACCAAGTAAATTAAATTTAGTTTCTACTAAAGCATTCATTTATTATTCTCCCTTTTATTCAAATTATCCTCAATAAATTCTTCTTGCAACTTATCGTAAGCCGTAACGATATGTTTTACTAGATTATGTCTAACAATATCAGTAATATCAAATTTAATTATCGAAATTCCTTTAATTCCGTTCAAAATACGCTGCGAATGCATTAATCCAGAATTTCGTCTATTAGGCAAATCAATTTGAGTTAAATCCCCAGTTACTACAAATTTTGAATTTGCCCCCATTCGTGTTAAAAACATTTTCAACTGATTTACAGTAGCATTTTGTGCTTCATCAAGAATAACAAAAGCATTATCAAGCGTTCTACCTCGCATAAAAGCAATTGGTGCTATTTGAATAATATTATCTTCCAAATAATCCGCCAATCGTTTGGGTGGAATCATATCGTGTAAGGCATCGTATAAAGGCTGTAAGTACGGGTCAAGCTTATCTTTCATATCGCCAGGTAAAAACCCAAGGTGCTCGCCTGCCTCTACAGCAGGACGAGTTAAAATAATTTTCCGAACTTCTCTATTTTTTAGAGCTTTAACCGCAAGCGCAATTGCAATATAAGTTTTACCAGTTCCTGCAGGGCCTATTGCAAAAAGCAAATCGTTCGAAACTGCCTTATCTACAAATACCTTTTGATTTTTTGTTCGAGCCTTAATTTGCTTCCCCGTTGTTGTGTATATGATTACATCGGAAGGTATAGAGCCTTTAATCTCCTTAATAGAATCATCAAAAAAAAGCTCTTCAAATTGTTCTTCAGATAAGGAATTATACTTTTGATAATGCTCTACTACAACATTAATTCGCTCTTCAAAACGAACTACTTCACTTATATCACCAGTAATTTTAATAATTTCGCCTCGTGCTACAATTTTTAGCTTAGGGAAAAGATTTTTTATTCGCCCAAGTTTGCTGTCATTTACACCATAAATCAAAACAGGATTAATATGGTTTAAATAAATTATTTTTTCCGTCATAAATAATCTATAATTTTGTTGCAAAAATAACACAATTTTCCTTAGTTAATAATACTTTAATTTTATATTTAATGACAATTATTACACTTACTACCGATTGGCAAAATAAAGATTTTTATGCTGCAGTAGTAAAGGCAAAGCTTCTAAGCCATACGCAATCTTTGCAAATAATTGACATTTCTCATACTGTACCACATTTCAATATATTAAATGCAACTTTTATTATTGAACATACTTACAAATATTTTCCTAATGGAACAATACACCTTATAAGCGTTGAATCGGAACAAACAAAAAGCAATAAGCATGTTATAGTGAAAGCATTTGGACAATACTTCATTGGTGCAGATAATGGATTGTTTTTTATGCTTTTTAATAAAATTAAGCACGAAATTTTTAAAATTAAAAATAAAACAGTCTCAACTTTTGTGATGGCAGATATTTTTGTACCCGCCGCATTACACTTAATTGATTTAAAAAATATTGACGAAATAGCTGAAACAACAGATAAGCTAAATTCAATGTACCCACTTTTAGCAAATTATATGGATTCTACAATTGAAGGTCAAGTTATTTATATTGATTCATTTGGTAATGCCATAACAAATATATCAAAAGAATTATTTGAGAATCATCAAAAAAACAGAAAATTTAAGATTCTTCCTGGTACAAACTATTACAAAATAAAAACTATTTCAAAAAATTATAATTCTATCGAACCAGGCGAAATACTAGGTTTATTTAACTCACAAAATTTATTAGAATTAGCTATTAATAAAGGAAATATTACAGAATTAATTAATTTAAAAATATACACAACAATTAGAATAATTTTTTATGATAATTAGATTTGTTAAACTAAGTTTTAGCCCCCAAAATATTGCTAAATTTAAAGAATTTGAGCAATCAATAGCAGCAAAAATAGTTGATTTCGAGGGCTGTACTTTTTTGGAAATTCTTCAAGATATAAATAATCCAGAAATCTTTTTTACACATAGCCACTGGAAATCTGCTCAAGATTTAGATAATTATAAAAATTCTGAGTTTTTTAAACAAACATGGAATACCACAAAACAATGGTTTAATGGCAAACCCGAAGCTTGGTCGCTTAGGGATTGTTCCGAAATAACTTGACGCTTTCAACTTGTTCTTTTGCCTTTTAACTTCCTTGAAAATTCTTTAAATAGCTCGCTATTCGCAGATTTTGCAACTTGTTAAAAAACAAAATAACTTGGTTTAAAACTATCAATTTATTCCATCACAATCCCTTAATAATATCAAAGAAGCAAAATGAATTCAATAGAACAGAAAAAAAAATCGTTCGAACACATTCTAAAAGTAATGGACGAATTGCGCGAACAATGTCCTTGGGATAGTGTACAAACCAAAGAATCGCTCAGAACTCTCACACTTGAAGAAACTTATGAGCTTTCAGAGGCTATTCAATTGGGCGATTGGGATGGGATAAAAAAAGAATTAGGCGATGTTTTCCTTCACCTAATTTTTTACTCAAAAATAGCAAGCGAAGAAAAACAATTTGATATTGCTGACGTAATGGATGGACTAGCCGAAAAGCTAATATTTCGTCACCCTCATATTTATGCCGAAACCAAAGTTGAAAACAAAAAAGAAGTTTCACAAAACTGGGAAGAACTCAAACTAAAAGAAAAAAACGGGAATAAAACTGTACTTTCAGGAATCCCCAGCTCTGTACCAAGTATTATAAAAGCATTTAGACTACAAGACAAAGCCCGTGGTGTTGGTTTTGATTGGGACGAAAAAGAACAAGTTTGGGATAAAGTTGAGGAAGAATTTAACGAACTCAAAGAAGAAGTAAAAAATAGTAATCAAGATAAAATGGAAGCCGAATTTGGCGACCTATTGTTCAGTTTAATCAATGCAGCTAGATTATACGATATCAATCCAGATGATGCTCTTGAACGAACAAATAGAAAATTTATCAGACGATTTAATTATTTAGAGAAAAAAACAATTAAGCAAGGAATTAATTTACGCAAAATGAGTTTATCTGAAATGAATACTATTTGGGATGAAGCAAAAAAAGAAGAAACTTAAAATGCTTTTTAAATTTAGAATAATTATAAATTAAATATTTTAATTCTCCTAAACGCTCATCTTTTGAATGTTGTTCAACATGCAAAAACACATAAAAATCAGACTACAAGGCATATCTAGTTTATAGATATACTGCTATTAAAATATCTACACTTTCATATACGCTTGGCGAAATACAACAAACTAACTACATTTGAGAGCTCAATTAAAACAAAGCAATAAATAGTTTAAAATATGACAAAGATTATTAAGCTAAAAAAAGGGCTTGATATTCGCTTGCAAGGCAAGCCGCAGCCAAAGTTTGCCGTTGCTAAATTACCCTCTAATTTTGCGTTAAAACCTACTGATTTTCCTGGACTTACTCCAAAACTTGCCGTTAAGGTAGACCAAGAAGTAAAAGCAGGGTCAGAATTATTTTACGACAAATACCTTACAGAAGTAAAATTTACTTCTCCGGTAAGTGGTAAAGTAGTTGCTATAAACAGGGGTGAACGACGTAGAATACTTGAGGTAGTAGTTGAAGCGAACGGAAAAAATGAAAGTTTGGATTTTATAAAAGCAAATCCTCTCACTCTATCACGCGAAGAGATTACAAAAAATCTTTTGGATAGCGGAAACTGGGCGTTTTTACGTCAAAGACCTTATGCAGTAATTGCAAACCCAACACAAACGCCAAAAGCTATTTTTATTTCTACTTTTGACTCTGCTCCTATGGCCCCCGACTACCAGCTTATTTTAAAAGGTGGTATAGAGGAATTTCAAATGGGAATTAACGCTCTAAGTAAACTTACAGAAGGTAAAGTAAATTTAGGACTAGACGCAAAAGTAAGCAACAATATCTTTCAGAATATTGAAAATGCAGAAAAATATGCTTTTGATGGCCCACACCCTGCAGGAACAGTTGGTGTTCAAATTCACCACATTGATCCAGTAAACAAGGGCGAACTTGTTTGGTACGTTAATGTGCAAGATGTAGTTAATATTGGCAAACTTTTCTCCACAGGAAAATACAGCAATGAAAGAATTGTTGCAGTTGCAGGTTCTCAAATTAAAGACCCACAATATTTCAATACACAAATTGGCACAACCCTCAAAGACTTGCTTGCAGATAATATTATTGGAGATAATAATAGAATAATTTCTGGCAACGTATTAACAGGCGAAAAAGTTAATATCGACACCTATTTAGGTTTTTATCATTCACAGGTAAATATAATCCCAGAAGGCAACGATCAAGAGTTATTTGGTTGGGCATTGCCAGGATTCAACAAATTCAGTGTATCACGTTCATTCTTTTCTTGGTTAAGACCAAATAAAGAGTACGCACTTAATTCAAATATGCAAGGTGGTCATCGCCCATTTGTAGTAACTGGACAATACGAAAAAGTTGTTCCAATGGATATTCTACCTGTTCATTTATTAAAAGCGATAATCATTGAAGATATCGACTTAATGGAGCAACTTGGAATTTATGAAATTGCTGAAGAAGAATTTGCACTTTGTGAAGTAATTTGCACTTCTAAAACTCCAGTTCAATCCATTGTAAGAAAAGGTATTGAATTAATGATTAAAGAATTTAGTTAATAAAAAAATAATTTTATCCATGGGATTAAAAAATTACGTTGCAAAACTAAGGACAAACTTTGAAAAGGGGGCAAAATTCGAAAAATGGATGCCCGTATTTGAAAGTTTTGAAACGTTCCTTTATGTAGCAGGCGAAACTGCACCAAAAAAAGGTGCACATATTCGCGATTCTATCGATTTAAAAAGAACAATGTCGGTAGTTGTTATTGCGCTTGTTCCTGCATTACTTTTTGGAATGTGGAACGCTGGATACCAACACTATTTTGCACAAGGAATTGTTGATGCAGGGGTTTGGCTTGAATTTAGCCACGGACTATTTAAAACTCTTCCTTTAATTATTGTTGCTTATGTAGCTGGTTTAGGTACCGAATTTGTTTTTGTTTATGTAAAACAAAAAGAGATTGAAGAAGGATTCCTCGTGTCAGGTCTACTTATTCCAATGATAGTACCAATTGACGTACCGCTTTGGATGGTGGCAGTAGCTTCCATTCTTGCAGTTGTTTTTGGCAAGGAAGTATTTGGTGGCACGGGCATGAACATATTCAACCCTGCACTTTTAACACGTGCAATTTTATTCTTTGCATATCCAACTAAAATGTCGGGTACAACAGTATGGACATCAGATTATGCAAAAATTGCTGCCGATGGACAATTAGCAGACGGTATAACAGGAGCAACGCCTCTTGGTGATGCAGCAGCTGCTGTTGGAAATTTAGATTTTTACCATGCCAAATGGAGCGCACTTGACTCTTTCATCGGCATAGTTCCAGGCTCAATAGGCGAAACATCGGTGTTAATGATTCTTATTGGAGCTATTATACTACTTTGGACAGGCGTTGCCAACTGGAAAATTATGCTTTCTGTATTTATAGGTGGAGCAGCAATGGGCTTATTACTAAACACATTTGCTACTACAACAAATCCTTACATGGCTTTACCATGGTGGGAACATCTAATAATTGGTGGATTTGCTTTTGGTGCCGTTTTTATGGCTACCGATCCAGTAACTGCGTCACAAACAGAAAAAGGAAAATGGATTTATGGTTTCTTAATTGGATTTATTGCCATCTTAGTAAGAGTTCTTAATCCTGCGTATCCTGAAGGCGTTATGCTATCAATTCTGTTAATGAATGCTTTTGCGCCATTGATAGACCATTATATTGTAAAGGGGCATATTCGCAGGAGATTAAACCGTGTAAAAGTTAAACAAGCATAAAATAAGAAATAATGAATACAAATAGTAATTTATATATTTTTATTTATTCTTCAGTAATGGTAATCATTGTTGCTGCAGCTTTATCTTTTACTGCGATAACGCTTCAACCATTACAAGAAAAAAACATAGAAATAGAAAAACAGCAGAATATTCTAGCTTCGGTAAACATAGAAGCCACGACTGAAAATGCACAAGAACTTTATAAGAAATTCATTACAAATTCTTATGTAGTAAATTCAAAAGGTGAAAAACTTGAAGGCAAAATAGCTTTTAATTCAAATTTAGCTCAAGAGGTTGCAAAAGCACATGCCGATAGAGATCTTCCAATTTATAAATGTACAAAAGAAGAAAAAGAATATTTTATTATACCGATTAGAGGGAAAGGTTTATGGGGGCCACTTTGGGGTTATATCGCATTAGAAGCGGATTTAAACACCATTTACGGTGCAGTATTCGACCATAAAGGCGAAACACCAGGATTAGGTTCAGAAATCAATCAAGAAGCATTTCAAAAACCTTTCAAAGGAAAAACACTATTTAATGCTGAAGGAAAATTCGTTTCAATAACTGTGCATAAAGGCGGTAAAGGTGCAGCAGCGGCAGCAGGCGATTTAGAACATGGCGTGGACGCAATTTCTGGCGGAACAATCACAAGTAAAGGCTTAGAAGCTATGATTAGCGATTGTTTAGCACCTTATGAAACATTCTTGAAAACTCAAAAAAACTAATAGAAAATGGGAAAGAATAATAAATTATTTACTAATCCTATAAATATTGAAAACCCTGTAACGGTTCAAATATTAGGAATATGTGCAGCTCTTGCTATTACAGTTCAGCTTAAAGCCGCAGTTGTAATGTCATTATCTGTACTTTTTGTATTAGCTTTTGCCAACGTAATCATTTCGTTGCTAAGAAACACTATACCATCACGCATTCGTATTATTGTTCAATTAGTTGTAATTGCATCGCTTGTAATTATAGTTGACCAGGTACTTAAAGCTTATGTTTATAGTGTAAGTAAGCAGCTTTCAGTTTTTGTTGGCTTAATTATAACAAACTGTATTATAATGGGACGTTTGGAAGCATTTGCCTTAGGAAATAAACCTATACCTGCGCTTATAGATGGTATTGGAAATGCTTCTGGCTATGGACTTATTCTAATTATAGTTGCCTTTTTCAGAGAGCTATTAGGATCAGGAACACTTTGGGGTTTCCCAGTAGTTCCAAAAGCATTTTATAATTTTGGTTATGCTGATAATGGTTTAATGATATTACCTCCAATGGCATTAATCACTGTAGGTGTTATTATTTGGGTTCAAAGAGCCAATGTGAAAGAATTAATTGAAGAAAAATAGTCTAACGACATAAAAATTATTTATAATGCAAGAACTTCTTGACATATTCGTAAAGTCGATATTTATCGACAATATGGTTTTCGCCTATTTCTTAGGCATGTGTTCTTACTTAGCAGTTTCAAAAACAGTAGAAACTTCTACAGGACTAGGCCTTGCAGTAATTTTCGTATTAGGAATCACCGTTCCGGTTGACTATCTAATTCAAAATTATTTGCTCGCAAAAGGTGCTTTATCATGGATAAGCCCAACATTTGCTGATGTTGATCTAAGCTTTTTAAGCTTTATCATCTTTATTGCCGTAATTGCCTCAATGGTGCAATTGGTTGAGATGATTGTAGAAAAATTTGCCCCTGCGCTATATAGCTCATTGGGTATATTCCTTCCACTTATTGCAGTAAACTGTGCCATCTTAGGTGGTTCATTATTTATGCAAGAACGTGAATACACTTCCATTTGGCAAGCCACTTCTTTCGGACTAGGGTCTGGACTTGGATGGTTTTTGGCCATTGTAGGACTTGCTGCAATTCGTGAAAAAATTAGATATTCAAACGTTCCAGCACCACTTCGTGGAGTTGGTATAACGTTTATTGTTACTGGTCTGATGGGAATCGCATTTATGACCTTTATGGGAATTAAATTATAAGCTAAAAAAATTAAATATGTTTATACTAGCATCCAATACAACAATTATTTTTTCAGGAACAGTAGTATTTCTTGTTATCATTTTAGTTCTTGTTATAGGTTTATTAATTGCTAAAGCAAAACTTACACCTCAGGGTGAAGTAACTCTTACAATTAATGATGATACCGAACTAATAGTAAATCCTGGAACTACATTATTAAGCACACTATCAGAGAATAAAATTTTTCTACCAGCGGCCTGTGGTGGCGGTGGAAGCTGTGGAATGTGTAGATTACAGGTTTTAGATGGTGGCGGAACTATTCTACCCACTGAAAAAGGATTTTTTAGCCGTAAAGAGCAGCAAAACAATTGGCGTTTAGGCTGTCAGGTTAAGATTAGAGACAATATGAAAATTGGTATCCCACAAGAAATTTTGGGTATCAAAAAATGGGATTGTACTGTGGTTTCAAACCACAATGTGGCTACTTTTATCAAGGAGTTTGTTGTTAAGCTTCCTGCAGGAGAAGAGTTAGACTTTAAATCAGGTGGTTATATTCAAATTGATGTTCCACAATTAAATGTAAACTTTAGTAAAGATATAGAAGTAGAAGAAGAATATAAAGATGAGTGGGATCAGTTTAAAATGTGGAATTTATACATGAAAAACCCAGAGCCCACTTACAGAGCTTATTCTATGGCTAATCATCCTGCCGAAAACAACATTATTATGTTGAATATCCGTATTGCAACTCCACCTTGGGATAGAGCAAAAGGCGGTTTCATGGATGTTAATTCAGGAATTTGTTCTTCGTATATTTTCTCGCGTAAGACAGGCGATAATGTAGTTATTTCTGGGCCTTATGGTGAATTTTTTATCAGAGAAACCCAAAACGAAATGATGTTTATTGGCGGTGGTGCAGGAATGGCTCCAATGCGTTCGCACATTTTCGACCAATATAAAACTCAAAAAACAAACAGAGTTTCTACTTACTGGTATGGAGCACGTTCAATAAGAGAAGTTTTCTACGAGGATGATTTTAACGAGATTAAAAATGCAAATAGCAACTTTGATTTCACTATTGCACTTTCCGAACCAAAAGAAGAGGATAAGTGGGAAGGAAAAACTGGCTTTATTCACCAAGTAATTTTCGACGAGTATTTATCAAAACATGAAGCTCCAGAAGATATTGAATATTATCTTTGTGGGCCTCCAATGATGATTGGTGCCGTTAAAAAAATGCTTTATGATTTAGGTGTTCCAGATGAAAATGTTATGTTTGACGATTTTGGTTAATCAATAAAATAATTTACATAAACCCTTCAATCATTCTGTTTGAAGGGTTTGTTTTTTATCATATTCGATGAATTACATAATAAATTCACAAATGAAACACAGAATTAATCAATTATACCGACACACTTTTAGTAATTGTCCCAAATATTTGAACAAAACTAAAAATCAATCGTCATTACACAAGTTTATCAATTACAAAAATTCAGAGCGGCTCAGTATAGCTAAAACATTATTCATTTTTAGTTTTCTACTTTCCTTATACTCTTGTAATAAACCAGAATACTATCAAATAAGAGGATTTGCACAAGGAACTACATACAATATAATATACCAAACCAATAAAAATCAAAATTTTGAAACTGAGATAAGCACATTACTTCAAAGTTTTGACAAATCATTATCTAGCTATGATTCAAGCTCTATTATTTCACATATCAACAGAAATGAAAAAATTGATGCAGATTCGCTATTTATTAAATGTTTTAATATAGGACAAAAAGTTTCAACGCAAACAAATGGGGCATTCGACATAACGGTTGGTCCTTTGGTGAAAGCTTATGGTTTTTCTGCAAAAAAGGGTATTGAAATGACCCAAACAAAAATTGATTCATTTCTACAATTTATAGGATACGAAAAAATATATTTAGATAAACTAAAGCTAAAAAAAGCAGATTCTCGAATAATTTTAGATGTAAATGCTATTGCACAAGGATATTCAGTAGATATCGTAGCAGCCTTTTTAGAAACAAATGAAATAAAAAACTATTTAGTTGAAATTGGCGGTGAACTACGTGCAAAAGGATTAAATTCCTCAGGAAAAAAATGGCGTATTGGAATTGATAAACCAATAGAAAATTCTACAGTAGAAAATAGAGAGCTACAAACCATTATAGAAATAGCAGATATGTCGCTTGCCACATCTGGAAACTATAGAAAATTCTACATAAAAAATGGGAAAAAATATGCTCACACAATAAATCCCAAAACTGGACATCCCGCAAAAAACAAGCTATTAAGTGCCACTGTCCTAACAATGGATTGTATTTACGCTGATGCTTATGCTACTGCATTTATGGTGATGGGATTAGAAGAAAGCAAGCATTTCATTAGTGCTCACAAAAACATTGAAGCCTATTTTATTTATACGGATAAAAACAATAATTTAAAAACAGAAATGTCCAAAGGCTTTAAAACACTGATTATTGAATAATAGTTTAAATAAAATCAGATAATTTTGATTGATTGTTAAAACGATTTCGTAAATTTGTGTTCATATATTTACCTCACTTATGAATAAAATTGCATTTATCACAGGTGCCAGTGCTGGCATTGGTGAAGCGACAGCAAAACTTTTGGCAGAGAATGGCTATAACTTAATTCTGGCTGCTCGCAGAAAAGAAAAATTAGAACAATTAAAATCCGAAATTGAAAAAAATACAGATGCTAAAGTTTATTGCTTAAATTTTGATATTCAAAAAAGAAAAGATATTGAAAAAGCAATAAAAAATCTACCAGAAAAATGGCAGCAAATTAATATCTTAATTAATAATGCAGGATTAGGGCTTAGTTTTGACCCAGTATTTGCAGCAGAAATAGAAGACTGGGAGACCATGATGGATACAAATGTAAAAGGACTTATGTCCATTACGCATAGCTTACTTCCTCATCTGATGAACACACAAGATGCTCATATTGTTAATATTGGTTCTACAGCATCAAAACAAGTAAAAAAAGGCTCTAGTGTATATTCCGCAACAAAATTTGCAGTAGAAGCTTTTACAAAAGGCTTACGCATTGATTTACTTAAATATGACATTAGAGTTACTCAAATAAACCCTGGAATTGTTGAAACAGAATTTGCATTAGTAAAATCAAAAGGAAACAAAACTGAGGCAGATAGTGCATATAAAGATTATACTCCATTAAAACCAATAGATGTAGCAGAAGCTATACTTTTTGCTATAGAACGCCCAAAGCATGTTAATATAAACGACATTTTACTTACTTCTGTTGTGGAAGCAGACATGAACAACATGATTAACAAAATTGTTGAATAGAAAAAAATCAAAATGGAAAATAAAATAGCACTTATAACTGGTGCAACATCAGGGATTGGTAAAGCAACAGCTTATAAATTAGCTAAAGAAGGATATAATCTCATTATTACAGGTCGTAGAGTGAAAATTTTAATGGAGCTTGAAGTTTTTATTCAAAAAAACTATAAAGTACGTTGCATATCTCTTAATTTTGACATCAGAGAACCTAATGAGCTAGAAAACTCAATGCACAAACTCCCTAAAGAGTGGCATGAAATTGAACTTTTAATCAATAATGCTGGATTAGCTTTAGGAATGGAATCAATTCACGAAGGAGATTTACAGCAATGGAATCAAATGATAGATACAAACATTAAAGGATTACTCCATATCTCAAAAATGATATTACCAGGTATGGTAGAACGAAAATCGGGACATATTATTAATATTAGTTCTATTGCAGGAAAAGAAGCCTATGGAAATGGAGCCGTTTATTGTGGGACAAAACATGCAGTAGAAGCCATTACTAAAGGCATGAGAATAGATTTATTACCTCATGGAATAAAAGTCTCGTCAGTTTCGCCAGGCATGGTAGATACAGGATTTAGTACCGTGAGATTTAGTGGCAATAAAGAAAAAGCAGAGGCCGTATATAAAGGACTTACACCACTTTATGCAGAAGATATAGCAGATACTATTGCCTGGATAGCCAGTCGTCCAAAACACGTTAATATAAACGATGTTTTAATTATGCCAACAGCTCAAGCAAATGCATCTAATACCTATAAAAAAATATAGACTAAAACTTCGTACTCATCTAAAAAACAAATGCTTACATACAGCATAAAAGCACTTATTACTACAAACGAAGTATGAATTTAAAACTTGAAAATACAATTGCACAAGTGCTACGGATTGTTTTTGCAATTCCCTTAGGATTATGGGCAGTAAATTATTTTAAAATAGATAATTCTGCATACAAAATGATATATTTTTTTGGTGTTTATATACTTGTAAGTATCATTATTGAAATTTTCAGAAAAATAATTGAGAATTTACAAGAACAAACTAATCATCGCTAAAATCCTGTAGCATTGTTCTATAAGCTGAAAAAACATTAGCTCTCGAAACAAAACCAGCATACTTACCTTCATCTAATACAACTACATTAAACCTACCTGAACTTTGTATTTTATGCGCCACATTTTCCATTGTATCAGATTTATCAATAGTAACAATTGGAGTAAACATAAGCTCTTTCACTAAAGTTTTATCATACATCTCAGTATCAAACATAATTTGTCTAGCATCATCTAATGTTACAATGCCTAAAAAATAATTATCTTTATCAACCACAGGAAAAATATTTCGAGTAGAGCTTTTAATTATTTTTACTAATTCGCCTAATGTTTGAGTTGGATAAATAAGAGCAAAATTGGTTTCAATTAAACTATCCATTTGCATCAATTTCAAAATATTTTTATCGGCATGATGAGTAAGTAACTCGCCTCTTTCTGCCAATTGGTATGTATATACATTATTTGAAACAAAATAACGTACCGTGATATGCGAAATAGCTGACACAATCATCAAAGGAACAAGCATTTGATATCCACTTGTTAAGTCAGCAATTAAAAACATAGCTGTTAAAGGCGCATGCAACACACCTGCAATCATTCCACCCATTCCTATTAGCGCAAAATTTCCAACAGGTAAATCAACACTAAATAAATAGTTAGCAAGAAGAGCAAACAAAAGACCTGTATTCACACCCATAAATAATGTAGGCGCAAAAATACCACCAACTCCCCCACTACCAAAAGTTACAGAAGTCGCAATTATTTTAAATAAAACAATGGCTAAAAGCAAAACTACTGTGACAAAAAAATTATCTTTATAGTTAAAGAACAAGCTATTATCAAATAAATAACTATAATCTTCATGTAAAGCCATATTAACTGATTCATAACCTTCCCCGTACAAGGATGGAAAAAGAAAAATCAACAAGCCCAAAGAAAAACCTCCAATCAATAGTTTATTTCGCTTTTTCTTAATCTTATCAAATAAGGCATGTATTTTAAGGTAAATTTTTGTAAAATAGACAGATAAAAGTCCAGAAATAATGCCCAACAAAATTATCCAAGGAACATAAGATGCATCAAATTCAACCGTGTTTGTAAAAGGATACAAAACATCTTTACCCAATAAAAAATAGGAAGTAATATAAGCAGAAAATGAGGCAAACAAAAGCGGAATTATTGAAGCCATAGTTAAATCAAGCATTATTACTTCTAAAGCAAACACAATTGCAGCAATAGGTGCTTTAAAAATAGCCGCCATAGCTCCTGCCGAAGCTGCACCCAAAAACAAAACACGCTGTTTGTAACGCATTTTAAAAAGCTGTCCAAAATATGAACCATAAGCCGCACCTGTAGCCACAGTAGGACCTTCAAGTCCAACAGAACCACCAAAACCAACAGTTAAAGTACTAGTTATGATACTCGAAAACATGTTGTGCATTTTGATAAATCCCTGATTTTTAGAAATTGCATAAAGTACAGCAGGAATACCGTGATTAACCTTTTTTCTCAAAATAAATTTCACAAAAACTACCGCAAGAGAGATTCCAACAAACGGGAAAACCAAATACACCCAATTATGTAAATCCGTAACTACTATATTATCAACAAAAGTACGTATACCATGTACCATGTTTTTCATTACAAAAGCAACTATTCCTGTTGTAACACCAATTAAAACACTTACTAAATAGATGAAATTTTGCTCCGAAATAAATTTTTTACGCTTATATATAAGTCTACCAAACCACTTCATTATACTACTAAAATTAAACGACCAACAAAGGTAAAATTATTATTGACTGTTAATGAAAAAATGTGAATAGTTATACTGTTGTAAAACTTGTTATGCACGAATAGTAATCTCTTAATTTTTGAATAAAACATAGTACATTTGTGCCAAAATAAAATTATAAACCTAATAAGATGCAAAAAGATACAGTAATTTTTGATTTAATCGAAAAAGAATACAAAAGACAGCTCCACGGCTTAGAACTTATTGCTTCAGAGAATTTTATTAGTCCACAAGTAATGCAAGCTATGGCCTCACATCCAGCAAATAAATATGCTGAAGGCTATCCAGGAAAAAGATATTATGGCGGTTGCCAAGTTGTAGACGAAATTGAACAAATTGCTATAGATAGACTGAAAGAGCTTTTTGGTGCAGCATGGGCAAACGTACAACCACATTCAGGTGCTCAAGCAAATGCAGCAGTTATGTTGGCTGTACTTAAACCTGGTGATAAATTCATGGGACTTGATTTATCTCATGGTGGACATTTAACTCATGGCTCTCACGTTAATTTTTCTGGCATTTTATATCAACCTGTATCATACACTTTAAATGAAAAAACGGGTTTGGTTGATTATGATAAAATGGAAGAAATTGCACTTCAAGAAAAGCCAAAACTTATAATTGGAGGAGCATCAGCCTATTCAAGAGAATGGAATTATAAACGTATGCGCGAAATTGCTGACAAAATTGGCGCTTTGCTTATGTTTGACATTTCTCACCCAGCAGGTTTGATTGCTGCTGGATTATTAGATAGCCCATTTCCTTACGCACATATCGTTACATCAACAACACATAAAACATTACGTGGGCCACGTGGCGGAATCATAATGCTTGGAGAAGACTTTGATAATCCATGGGGTAAAAAAACACCTAAAGGAGTAACCAGAAAAATGTCATCACTTTTAGACTCTGGTGTTTTTCCAGGTACACAAGGTGGACCTTTAGAGCATATTATTGCAGCAAAAGCTATAGCATTTGGCGAAGCATTAACTGAAAGTTTCAAAGAATACCAAAAACAGGTAAAAAAGAATGCAGCAACAATGGCTCAAGCTTTTATAGATAGTGGATACCACGTTGTTTCAGATGGCACTGATAACCACAGCATGCTTATTGATTTACGTACAAAATATCCAAATATTACTGGAAAGCAAGCGGAAAAAGCCTTAGAAAAAGCAGATATTACTGTAAATAAAAATATGGTTCCTTTTGATTCTCGTTCGCCTTTCCAAACCTCTGGAATTAGAGTAGGAACACCTGCCGTTTCAACAAGAGGTTTTGTTGAAAAAGACATGGCCGCAATTGTTGAGGCAATAGATGAAGTAATTGGTAATTTCGAAGATGAAACAGTAATTGCTAAAGTAAAAGCAAGAGTGAACGAAATGGTATCTGGCTATCCTCTTACTCAGCATTAAATTAAACAAAATTAATTGTAAAAGATTACTTCATATGCATATCTACTGAAGTAATCTTTTCTATATTTTCACTATATTATATGGAGTGGTATTTATATTTACTATTAATTGCTGTTGGATTTATAGCAGGATTCATAAATGTATTAGCAGGAAGTGGATCTACACTTACATTACCTTTATTAATATTTATGGGATTACCAGCAAATGTTGCCAATGGAACAAATAGAATAGCTATTTTATTACAAAATCTGGTTGCAGTAAGAAATTTTAAAAAACAAGAAGTTTTAAAAACTAAATCAACTTGGGGAATAGCTATACCAACAATCATCGGCTCTTTAATTGGTGCTCTACTTGCTGTTGAACTAAACAATGAACTTATGAACATCATAATAGCCATTTTGCTAATTATTATGTTTTTTATCATTCTATTAAAACCATCAGCTTGGATAAAAGGCCAAGCGGGTCAATTAGAAGCAAAACCTAGCATATCTCAAATTGTTATATTCTTTTTCATAGGAATATACGGAGGTTTTATACAAGCAGGAGTAGGTTTTTTCCTTCTTGCTGGACTTGTACTTG
>DAOVUO010000518.1 GCA_030632545.1 Bacteroidales bacterium | reverse complement strand
TCAATGGTATTATTATCATCAATAATTATATGAATTTTATTGGAATCACGAATCACCTTTGTATTAGTATTCTTATAATCTTTGAAAATAAATTTAGTCTCTTGCGCAAAATTTTCAATTATTTCGTTGGTTTTTAAAGTCACTTTACCAGCCATTGCCATAACTAGCAAACTCAAACCCAATGCGATATACACAATTGTAGGTTTTTGGTAATGTACAAATGCTAAATATAAAGCTATTGCAGCCAACACAAACGCAAAAAACGAAAATACAAAACCAATATAAGGCACCCAAAATAGCATTAGGGAAAGACTCCCTAATACTACAGAGGCAATTGCATATCCTTCACAACTTGTTTTCTTTTTTACACTCATTAATTTATTCCCCCGAAACTATTGTATACATATCCATTTCTAACGAACTAGTAGGACTTTCAATAATTCTGCCCACTTCTGCTCCATCTTTATAAAAAATAAAAGTAGGAACTTTTTCAATATTCAATTCATCAGCATTTTTTCCTTCACATATTTTTGAGCGGTCAACAGCACAAATTTCATAATCTGAAAAATTTGCATACTTCATCAACTTAATAAAACGCGGAACTTCTCTCCTGCTATCGCCACACCAAGTACCAAAAACAACCAAAATTGTGTAATCATCTAAACTTAATTCGCTCATTGCCGCCGAATCAATAGCATACGATTCAAACTCCTTATTATACCAATCGGCATAAGGCGCAGCTTCAAAATCACTTACCTGAACCTGACCCAATAACATTTCAGCTTTTGCTTTGGTTTCTTGAGACACATCTGTCTCTTTTTTTTCCTCTTTAGCTTGACATGCAAATAAAACGCTTGCACTCAACACAACAAATAAAATTTTTTTCATCTTAAACATAATTTATTTTACGTAAAATTACTCAATTTGTTCCAATTCTACCTTATACAAAATTAATTCAGATATTTTTCGGTACTTAAACGATTGTATAGTACTAACTACTCGCCGTTGCTTTGGCTTAATTGCTGGGTCGTCGGATATATTTACCCATATCGACTTTTCCGACAATAGTTTACTATCGGTATTATACCACATAACTTTAAATCGCATTTTTTCGATATAATTTGTACCAGTATTCACAATTTCCAAACTCAACTTATGCGTAGTTTGCTTCATAATTTCCGACTCATCAAAACGACTACTACGCTGGCGAACTACAAAACTAAAATTCTCAAACTCAGAAGCATTTTCAATTTCAATCAATTTTGATTTTGCATAATGCTCCGCCCTAGGGCTTTTCTTTATTCGTCTAATACTCAGCACTACACGCAAAGGCAATTCTACACCACTCGAATCGTAATACAAATATCGCAATGCCAACACATCGTCAGGTCTGGCTTTAGGCTGATAACTAATTATTTTAAGTTCATCAGTTTTAAGCAAACTATCCATAGGCGAATAAACCTCCACACCAATTGTTAACTCCTTTAGTTCAAAATCGCCAACTTTTAAATCAGCCTTAAATCTTAAGGAAAACGACTCACCAAAATCCTGTATCTCAGCATCGTCCAATTCAAAAGAAAAAAGTGAAGCATTA
The DNA here is from genome assembly GCA_030632545.1 of Bacteroidales bacterium. Taxonomy (GTDB): domain Bacteria; phylum Bacteroidota; class Bacteroidia; order Bacteroidales; family DYOH01; genus DYOH01. The sequence goes on along the minus strand of DAOVUO010000518.1, from coordinate 830 downwards.
AACTGATTAGATTCAATGGATAATCTCTCATTTTGTATAAAATATTGATGAGTACTCATTTCAGGCTCGTGCACAATTTCTGTTTCCTGCACAATTTCGGCAACTATATCATCTACACTCTGATAATAAAAGCTGCGGGCAAGTAGCAAAAGACTGAGGATAATGACAATAACTACAACTATATATACAAATTTGAACTCAAATAAACTTTTCCGCTTTGTTTGCTGTATTAAACGATAAGCTTCTTGACTATCTGGATATAAACGGATTACTTTTTCGGCATAATAAAGTGTATGATTATAATTTAGCTCCTCCTTATTTTGTTTCCACACCAATAAATAAGCTTTTGACATCAACAATAAAGCATTCTGATTTAAAGGTTTAATAAGCAAGGCGTTTGTAAGCTCATTTATAGCATGACTATAATTTTTATGCTTCAAATGATTTTCGGCTCTAAGAATATACTCATTAAATTTTTGCTCAATATATTCCCAATTTTCTTGCGACAAACCCATTTCCTTTGCTAAAACAATAAGAGCCACATCCGACAAGCTACTTTCATCACCCTTATCAAGCAATTCGTGAACTTTTGCTAGAAATTGGTCGAAAAGACTTAAACTATTTTCCATAATCGGAAAATTAGCCAATTTTTACTTGTTTTCCAAAGATGATAACAAACAACAGAAATTTAGCTTGACAATTGATTTTTTAAGACTGACTTTCAATAAATTAGTGAATAAAAAATATCAAAATAAAAATGAATTGGTATTAAAAAAACACTTAAGTTTGCCTACATAAAAAATGCAGCTATTTATGAAACATTCACTTAC
>DAOVUO010000501.1 GCA_030632545.1 Bacteroidales bacterium | reverse complement strand
TTTGCTGATGCAACTCGTAGGAATACCAGAAATGATTTTGTGCATTTTTATCAAATGATAGATGTACTTATTATTGATGATGTACATGAATTTGCTGGAAAAACAAAAACTCAGGATGCTTTCTTCCATATTTTCAATCACTTACATCAGTCTGGCAAGCAACTTATTTTAACTTGCGACAAGCCACCTGCCGAATTAGAAGGATTAGAGTCTCGTTTACTTTCTCGTTTTAAGTGGGGTTTAAGTGCTGAAATGCAAACGCCTGATTATGAGACAAGAAAAGAAATATTGAAACGAAAAATATATATTGATGGTATTGAATTAAGTGAGGATATTATAGATTATATTGCTGGGAGTGTTACAACAAATGTGCGTGAGCTTGAAGGGATATTAATTTCTTTACTTGCTCAAATGACATTGATTAAAAAAGAGTTAACTTTAGATTTGGCAAGATCAATTATTGATAATCTGATTAAGAATACACGAAAAGAAGTAACTATTGATATAATATTGAAAGAGGTTTCTGGTTATTTTAATATTTCTGTTGAGAGTTTACAAACGGATTCACGCAAGCGAAATGTCGTTCAGCCAAGGCAGATTGCGATGTATTTATCTAAAAAATTTACTGAATATTCTTTTGCTACTATAGGTAGTAGAATTGGTAGAAAAGATCATTCAACAGTCCATCATGCGTGCAATAAGGTTAAAGACTATATAGATACGGACAAGAATTATCGTAAATATATAAAAGAAATTGAAGAAAAACTTGTGAATTAATTATTAACCCCCATTAATAAGCCACAAAAATATTTAAGGCTCTGATTTATCAGAGCCTTTTTTTGTTTATTATTGTCAACTTCTTTAAATGTAGGCTAAATATTTTACACATCTAACACTAGCTTGCATCAATACGGGTATATTTTTTTCTAATTGTAAAATAATCGGATAACTATTGGTGTTTCTAACAAAAATTTTGTTGATAATTGTAACGTTTTATCAAAATAGCATTAAATATCAGGATTTTAATTGACATAAAATTGTAAAGGTCATTGTTGATAAGTCTATTTGAAAGTATTTATGTACTGATAATTGGATTTTTGCTACTTTTTGAGTTAAAGTTCTTGTTCCAGTTTAAGCTTGTAACATTAAGCGAATCTGGCATCACTTCTAAATTTCATCTTTTTCATTACCGAAACATCTAAGCTTGAGTGTCCAAATTCTTCTATAATTTTACCTTTTAAGAAATAAATCCCGTAACCTGTGAAAGGATATTTCTGTAAACTTGTGGAAAAATGCACTGTATCAAAGTAATTTCCAGTTGTGTCGATAAATGTACCAAAATTCATTTTTTTGCCATTGGACATTGCTACATACTTAATATGTATTAAGTTACCTACCATTTGAACTGTTTTGTTTACATTATTTAGCATATCATTTGCCATAATATCACCTTTGAAATTACTTTTAAGCAAATCAAACAGATTTAATTTTACAGGAAAATTTAGCAATTCTATTTCATCGAATGCATCTGTATAAATATCTTGTTCAAATTCTGGTAACGAAAAATTTTTAATCGGAAGCTGAAATAATTCTTTTGTTTCTGAATTGTGTTTTTTATCCTTTTTTGATAAATAGAAATTCATTTTCCATAGCAAACTAGATTTTGATTCTTTAGTAAACCGAAATGCACCAACACGGATAAAAATTGTTAATTGCTCTTTTGCAGAATTATTTCTTTGCAGAAAATTTTCTAGCGATGTATAAATTCCATTTTTTTCTCTTTCTGCAATTAATTTTGTTGTAAATTTTGATTCCAAGCTTTCTACATGAATAAACCCAATGAATATTTTTGTCCCAACTAAACGTGTAGTATAATTACTGAAATTTATATCTGGTGCTTCAAGTTCGGCACCATAACGCTTTGCCTCGTTAAAATAGACAGTTCGATTATAAAATCCACCAAAATTATTGATTACACCAACTATAAATTCAAGGGGGAAATAAGCCTTTAAATAAAGGCTCTGAAAGCTCTCAACGGCATAACTTGCAGAATGTGCTTTTGAAAAAGAATAGCCTGCAAATGACTCAATTTGCCGCCAAATTTCTTTTGTAATATTTTCGGGATATCCCTTTTGAGCACTATTTTCGAAAAAAGTACGGTATATACGTTCGAATTCACCTTTTTGTCGAGTTTTACCGCTCATAATCCTACGGAGTACATCAGCATCAGAGAGTTCAAGATTGGCGTAGTGATGGCAAATTTTAAGCACATCCTCTTGATAAACCATTATACCATAGGTTTCGCCCAATTGTTCTTTAAGCACTGGGTGCAAATATTCAAATTTGTTTGGATAATGAAATCGCTGTATATATTCTTTCATCATGCCCGATTTGGCTACACCAGGACGTATAATTGAGCTTGCAGCCACTAGAGTAATGTAGTTGTTGCAACGCAATTTTTTAAGCAAACTACGCATTGCAGGACTTTCGATATAAAATGCACCGAGAGTTTCTCCTTTCGCAAGCATTTGCTTCACCTTGCAATCATTTTTGAATTTATTAATGTCGTGAATATCAATCTCA
>DAOVUO010000244.1 GCA_030632545.1 Bacteroidales bacterium | reverse complement strand
AATAAATTGACAGTTTTAAACCAAGTTATTTTGTTTTTTAACAAGTTGAAAAATCTGCGAATAGCGAGCTATTTAAAGGATTTTCAAGGAAGTTAAAAGGCAAAAGAACAAGTTGAAAGCGTCAAGTTATTTCGGAACAATCCCTTAATAATGCAAATACACAAAAGTATTTAATACGATAACAACAAAAGCATTACAAATCCCACAATCAATAAACTTAATATTTTTATTTTGCGATTATAACAATTAGTTGAAAAATTCGTACTATTTTAAAGCAAAATATAAAACACTATGAAGTTAATAGTAAAAATAAGCTTACTTTTAGTTATATTCCAATCATATAATTCAAATATACTCGCTCAAAAAAAGCTGTTTAGAACTGAATCACAAGATTTTTTCTCTGATTTTTATGACTATACCAAGTCTAGTGGAAAAAAAGGCGAAACAGTATACAAAACACTTAAAACTGAATGGGATAGCCTATACAATTCTGATGATGACAAAAAGCTGATAATTCAATCACTTAATCTGATTATAAAAAAAAATGGGAAACTTATCCCACACATGGATAACTACTTGAATTGTATTTATAGTTTTAATCGCCAACAGCACGATATTATTAGCTATAGAGAATGGGCAAAAGCGAGCGAAAAAATGCTAAGTAAATACTCTATTAGTCAAATGAATAACTATTTTATTAGTACAAGCGAGCTTTTATCAAACAATATTCTTTATTTAAAATATAATAAAACTTGGTATCATACAGGTACATTTACATTTGAATATAAAGCAAGAAAACTTAATGCTGTATTCAAAAAGGGAAATTTAGTTGGTAAACTAAAAGAAGATTCAACTGTAGTATATGATACTCAAGGAAATTACATACTTATAAATAATTCATGGAACGGCAAAGGTGGAAAAATCACATGGGAGAAAAATGGGTTCAATCCAAATGACAGATATGCCGAACTAAGTACTTACACTTTAAAACTAAACAATAGTAATATAAAGGCAGAAAAAGTAAATCTAACTGATAATGTTTATAGACTAGCATCAATAGATGGAAAAATTGAGGATAAAATAACTCCACTAAACAAACCATTAAGCAATAGCTTTCCCAAATTCAAATCGTATAGCGAAAATTTGAAATTGAGTAATATTCACGGATTTATAAATTTTAAAGGCGGATTTTCGACACGTGGACGAAAAGCCTATATTTATGTTGATAAAAACCCACGTGCCGATATGTGGTTAACGCAAAATAAAGAAATAATTGGCCATCTGCGTGCAAAATCATTTGTATTAGATTCAACAACTGTATCTTCCTTGTTAAGCTCTATAGAAATTAATGTTGACACATCTTCGGTTTTCCATCCAGGCATAAATTTCAAAATGCTAATTAAGGATGAAAACAAAAATGAATTAAGTATGTTCAGGAAAAATGAAGGAATATATGCAAGCCCTTTCTACGACAATTACCATAAAATGGATATTTATGCCGATATAGCAGTTTGGTATCCAGATAAAAATGAAATTAAATTTCAAAACAATATCACATCTAGTAAAGGTTACGTTTATTTTCGCTCTTCTAATTTTTTCGATCCAAACGATCTTCTACTTAAAGGCAGATACCCTAAACATCCAGTTCGTATTTTAAACGATTTTAGTGCTGACGAATTTGAAGCACACGAATTAGCAAGATATATGCGTTTGCCTACTCAGCAAATAGTTTATATGCTACTCGATTTATCATATAAAGGAATAATCGAGTTTGATTTAGAAACACGTCATGCAAAACTTTTACCAAGATACTACGCCTACCTTGAAGCTCTGAGAGGAAAAGCAGATTATGACAATCTTGAAATGGCGTCAAAACCAAGCAAATACAATAGAACTGGGGCAACTTACAACTTAAAAAATGGGAATTTAGTTATTAATAATATTTTACCTATTCCGGTGAGTTTAAAGCAACAAGTAACCGTTACGCCTGCAAATGATAGCATTGTACTTAAAAAAGGTAGAAATTTTGATTTTGATGGTGAGTTTAATATTGGCAATTTCAAATTCGTAGGAAAAAACTTTAGTTTTCTTTACGATGATTACAAAATTAACCTAGACAGTGTTGAATACTTAGAGATTAACGTTCCAACCGTAAATAGAGATTCCACTAGAAAAGCATTAACCCGAGTATTAAATGTTATTGAAAATATTACAGGAGATGTTCTTATAGATAATCCTAGTAATAAATCGGGATTGGAAGATTTTCCAGAATACCCAATTCTCTCAAGTTATGACACTTCCTATGTTTTTTACGATAAAGTGGTTAAACCAAATGGTGTTTATCCAAGGGATAAATTTTTCTTTCAAATTTATCCCTATCAAATTGATAGTTTGAGTAGTTTTACTACTGATAAAATACAACTTTTGGGTGAATTTCATTCCGATAGTATATTCCCAGTATTTAAAGATGTTAATCTAGTTATTCAACCAGATTATAGTTTAGGGTTTAATAAACCAACTAGCGAAACAGGCGATTCCTTATACGGTGATAAAGGATTATTTTTTAACGACTTAGTACTGAATTCCAAAGGATTAGGTGCTGTTGGAGCAATAGAATATTTGGGCACTAAAACATACTCATCAGCTTTCATTTTTTTTCCAGATTCAATGACAACTAGAGCATCTAAATTTGAAATAAAAAAACAAACTGATGGCTATCAGTTTCCAGATGTTAGTTCGGACAGTATATATATACAATGGTATCCGCAAAGCGATAGTATGTGGGTAAATAATGCTCAAAAAAAAATAGCTAAACAAGCAATACGTTTTTATAACGAATCGGCAGATTTTAGGGGAACACTTTTAGTTCAACCAAATGGATTAACTGGACAAGGAAGTATGACAATAAATAATGGACAAATTATTTCTGAAAAATTCAAATTTATGGCCAATGAATTTGTTGCGGATACTGCAAATTTTGAATTAAGAATGGAAAGTACAAAAGAGGAAGAATCGAACTTTGCAGATAGTGCAGATTTTAGAACAATTAATGTTCATGCCACAATAGATATGGAAAAAAGATTGGGTAAATTAAAATCAAATGGCGAAGACTCTTATATTAATTTTCCTCAAAATCAATACATTTGCTATATGTCGGAAATGCTTTGGTATATGGATAAAAAAATGCTTGACTTAAGTTCCTCTTCAGGCGAAGAAAATGATTCTTCAAGTGTTGAGGCATTAGGGGCTCTATTTATTTCTATTCGTCCTGGACAAGATTCTCTTCAATTTTATGCACAATCATCAAGTTACGATGCAACAAAAAAACTAATCTTAGCAAAGGGAGTTAAAAGCATAAAAGTAGCTAACGCAAGTATTGTTACAGAAGATGGCAATGTTTATATAGAAAAACGTGCAAAAATAAGAACTTTAGATAATGTAGTAATTAAAACAGACAATTACGAATTTCTTAATTCAACAGTTACTATCGAAGGTAAAAATGAATTCTTTGGCTCAACTTATTACAACTATATTGACGAAAATGATAGTATTCAAATATTACCAATGGCAGAAATTACAGTAGATTCGTTAAACATTACTTATGCAAAAGGGATAATTAATGAAGAGCAAAACTTTAAGCTTAGTCCTGTGTATAAATATTATGGCGATATCACGATACATACAAACGATTCAGTGCCATATTTTAAAGGCAATGTGAAAATAGAACATGAGTGCAATAAATTGAAAATCAATAAAATTAAACCACAATATATAAAATTTGCGGCAAACATTAATCCAGATTCTATATATATACCAATTACTGATGTTAATCATGAAAATGCACCGTATGTTGCCACATTTATAACAAAGGATTCAACTCATATATACACAAGCTTTTTAAGTGATATAAAATGGTGGAGCGATTATCCAATAATTAAATCAGACCAAATGCTTCATTATGACAAGCCAACCCGACAATATAGAATAGCTACTGCTGAAAAATTACTTTCACCAGAAGAAAAGGGGAATTTAATAAGCTTAAATAAAGATTTTTGCACAGTATATAATCAAGGTGATATAGACATAGGCATTGATTATGGCCAATTGAAAATAAATTCAGCAGGTGAAATTTTCCATAATATAGAACAGGATAAAGTCAATATAGATATTAGCTTTGGACTTAATTTCTTTTTTAGTCCAGTATGTTTAGAGCTTATGCAAAATGCATTTCAGCAAGAAGCAAATTTACAAAGTGTAGACATCAGCTCTCCATCTATTAAATACAATCTAAAACAGCTTTCGTCAAAAAATGCTGTAGATAATATGTTCAATGAATTAGCTGCTGGTGGCCTAATTGAAACTATACCAACAGAGCTCAATAAAACCATTTTTTTTAGTGATGTAAAATTTGTTTGGGACAAAGAAACTCAATCTTATGTATCTGAAGGGCCAATTGGAATTGGTTTTATCAATGGAAAACCAATAAACAAAAAAGTTTTTGGAATAATTGAGTTAACAAAAAAGAAAAGCGGAAACTTAATGAATATGTATATTGAAGCTGCTCCAAATAAATGGTTCTATTTTAACTTTTCGAGAAATGTATTAAGAACATACTCATCAATAGACGAATACAACAATACTATTGCAACATTATTTCAAGATAAAGATAATAAACTTGAGATAGAAAGAGGCCAAACTCCGTTTTCGTTCTTACCATCAAGCGAACGTATTAAAAATCGTTTTCTATTTCGTATGATGGAAGAAGAAGAAGAGTATTAAAAAAAACGACTAATAAGTCATCGGATGAATTTCTATAAAAATTGAAGGTTGTGGTTAATAATGCTAATATTTGTGCTAAAGCACTTGAGTTTTTTTCAACGGCATGAATGCCGTTGCTAATCATATATTTTAAACAGAACCGTTATCATGTAAATAAAAATAAATTTTCGCATCAACACAATAATCAGTCAAACATTTCCCAAAAGTTTTTTTTGCGATACTATAGTTTTTCATTTATTGAGTATTCAAGAATCATTTTTTTTTGTATTTTTGTAAAAAATAGATATTCATGGTCGAAAAAGACGATAAGCAACAAGAAATCAAAAGGTTTATAAATCCATTTACTGATTTTGGGTTTAAAAAAATATTTGGTGAGGAACCAAACAAAGACTT
>DAOVUO010000077.1 GCA_030632545.1 Bacteroidales bacterium | reverse complement strand
TTTTGCACTGTTGATTATTAAAAACATATCTATAAGTAGCCAAAACTATGTAATTTTATGCAGTTTTGGCTACTTATAAGCCACTTTGTGTTTTTGTGTTGTGAGCTTGCGATATATTACAATTACTAAAAGTGTATCGCTATACTATAATTTTTTGGGTAAAATAGATTGTGGTTTGGTATAATCCATATTTTTAATCATATATTTAGTATATTATCAAAATCAAAACTTTATTAATTATGAAAATTCGTAATTTATTTCGTGTAAAAAATAAGAAACAGGAACAAGAAGAGCTTTCGGTAGAAAAGAATATTGATAATATTATTAGCGAAACACGTACATCAATAAAAATTATAGAGACGGAAATTGAAAGCATGAAAAAAGATGCTATAGATATTATTCGAAAAATATTTACAGTGCCTTCGCGCTTTTGGTACGAAGAATTAACTGCTTATGAGCAGATTAAGGAATTTAGTGAGAATGCCAATATTGGATCAGAGCTTTTGTCTAAAACGGATAAAGTGATGTTTTCGTACAGAAAACAGCTTGCTTTACGTCATGCTAAAATTGATTTTTACGTCCATTTAATAGATAAGTATATGGAGGCAAGAGATCAAGCTTATAATCAAACTCAGTTGGAGGTAAAAAATAAAAAAGAGCAAACTTATTTGAAGGAGCTTCAACTGCATGAGAAGAAGCTTGAAAATATGGAAATTGATAGTCAGCAATTTAATAAGCAGGCAGAAAGTGTGAGTGATTTTGAGCAGATTAGCGAAGATATTAAGAGTAAAGAGCAAGAAATTAAGATTAACAAAGAAATATTTAAGGAGATAAATCAATTAACCGAAAAGTATAATTTATCGGAAGTAGAAGAGCTTGGGGTGTATCAGGCTCAAATAGAGATTCTTATTGAAGCATTGAATAAACGCTAAAAGGATGTTTTAATCTTTCTTTTGTATGAGTGTTAAAAAACATGAGAGAAAACATTTATTTAAAAAGCTATAAACCTTTACATTATATTTTTATTTATTAAAACTATACAAGTCAGCTTCTAAGCATTTAAGTACAATATCCTTTTTTTATATCTTTGGCATAAATATTCAAAAATCCATTTAAAAAAGAAAGAATTATGGTATTTGATTTAGATTTAATCAAAAAAGTGTATGAGCTAATGCCAGCAAGAGTTGACAAAGCTCGTGAAGTAGTTGGCCGTCCGCTAACATTAGCAGAGAAAATATTATATGCTCACCTCGACGAAAAAGTAGCGTCGCAGGCTTATGAGAGAGGAAAATCGTATGTTGATTTTCGTCCAGACCGTGTGGCTATGCAAGATGCAACAGCTCAAATGGCTTTATTGCAGTTTATGCAAGCAGGAAAAGCAAAAGTTGCAGTTCCTTCAACCGTTCATGCCGATCATTTAATACAAGCAAAAGTTGGTGCTAATAGTGATTTATCTACTGCAAAAGTCACAAATAAAGAGGTTTATGACTTTTTAGCTTCTGTTTCTAATAAATATGGAATTGGTTTTTGGAAACCAGGTGCAGGTATTATTCACCAAGTGGTGATAGAAAACTATGCATTTCCTGGTGGAATGATGATTGGAACAGATTCTCATACTGTAAATGCTGGTGGTTTGGGCATGGTTGCAGTTGGTGTTGGTGGTGCTGATGCCGTAGATGTTATGGCAGATATGGCTTGGGAACTTAAATTTCCTAAACTTATAGGTATAAAACTTACTGGTAAATTAAGTGGTTGGGTTTCTGCCAAAGACGTTATTTTAAAAGTAGCAGGTCTTTTAACCGTAAAAGGTGGCACAGGTGCTATTGTTGAGTATTTTGGCGAAGGTGCTCAATCTTTATCGGCAACAGGAAAAGGTACAATTTGTAATATGGGTGCCGAAATTGGTGCTACAACTTCTACTTTTGGATACGATGATTCAATGAAACGTTATTTGGATGCCACTGGTCGTTCTGAAGTATCTGCATTAGCTGATGGTATTGCGGAATATTTAACTGGTGATGCAGAAGTTTATGCAAATCCAGAGAAATATTTTGATGAAGTAGTTGAAATAAATTTATCTGAATTAGTTCCACATCTTAATGGTCCATTTACTCCAGATCGTGCTACACCTATTTCCAAAATGAAAGAGGAAGCTAAGAAAAACGATTGGCCTTTAGATGTTGAAGTTGGTTTGATTGGCTCTTGTACAAACTCATCTTACGAAGATATTTCTCGTGCAGCTTCTATTGCAAAACAAGCTGAATTAAAAAATCTTAAAGTAAAAGCGGAGTTTAAAGTAACGCCAGGTTCTGAACAAGTTAGATATACTATTGAACGTGACGGTTTTATCAAAATATTTAATAGTATTGGTGGCGAAGTATTTGCTAATGCTTGTGGCCCATGTATTGGTCAGTGGGATCGTAAAGGGGCTGAAAAAGAAGATAAAAACTCAATAGTTCACTCTTTTAACCGAAATTTTGCTAAGCGTGCCGATGGAAATCCAAATACTTTTGCTTTTGTAGCTTCGCCAGAAATGGTTACAGCTTTAGCAATTGCAGGTCGTTTAGATTTTAATCCAATTACGGATAAGCTTATTGATGCAAACGGAAAAGAAGTAATGCTTGATCCGCCAACTGGTGACGAATTACCAAAGAATGGTTTTGCTGTTGAGGACGCAGGTTACCAAGCACCAGCAACTGATGGTAGTGATGTAGTTATTAATGTAAATCCTGAATCTAAGCGATTACAAATACTTACTCCATTTGTAGCTTGGGACGGAAAAGATTATTTAGGCATGCGTTTATTAATTAAAGCACATGGTAAATGTACTACTGACCATATATCTATGGCTGGCCCTTGGTTAAAATATCGTGGACATTTAGATAATATTTCGAATAATATGTTGATTGGTGGAGTTAATTCATTTAATCAAAAAACAAATCATATTAAAAACCATATTACAGGCGAGTATGGCGAAGTTCCTGCAACTGCAAGAGCATATAAAGCAAGCGGAATTGGAACGATTGTAGTTGGTGATGAAAACTATGGTGAAGGCTCTTCTCGTGAGCATGCTGCAATGGAGCCACGTCATTTAGGTGTTAAAGTTGTACTGGTACGTTCTTTTGCTCGTATTCACGAAACAAACCTTAAAAAGCAAGGTATGTTAGGTATTACCTTTGCGAATCCTGCTGATTATGATAAGGTTCAAGAAGACGATATGTTTGATATTATTGGATTAACTGATTTTGCACCTAGTAAGCAATTAACAGTCGTGTTGACGCATGCCGATGGTTCAAAAGATGAGTTTAAAGTAAATCATACGTATAACGAAAATCAAATTGATTGGTTTAAAAATGGTTCTGCTTTGAATTTAATTCGTAAGCAAAACGCATAAATAATATTTTGAGAATAATTTAAGAGGCTGGCTCATTAGAGTTCAGCCTCTTTTGCTTTTTACCAAGTAGAAGCAATCCATATTAAAAGCAAAGTTCCTAAAGTAAATAGAGCCAGATTTATTGCTGAAATTATATACGAAAATTTCATAATTTTAGTCATGCCCAGTTCTGGAAATTTCTTTTTATGAATAAAGAAGCTTAATGTTGTAAACAAAAGAGAAGTAAACAATAAGCCGATAATTGCATATAGAGCAAAATACAATATAGAGACAGTTGTAAGTACTGCCAGTACTAGCCCTATGATACTATATGTTTTTCCTGGATTTTGTTGTTCTTTTTTTGACTTATTAGGGGCATTAGTTATTTTTTTTTCTATTCGTTGCTCAATAGTTGTTGTAGAATTTTCCTGTTCTGGAATTTTAGCATGGCTTGTTAGCGATTGAAATGTAAATAGAATTAGAAGCGAAATTAGTTTTACATTGTTCATAAGTCAGTATTATTAAAATGGTGTGCAATGTATAAAAAAAATAATTTTGAGACTAAAATGGTGAATTTACTTCTTTCGACATTTGAGAATAGATAATCTTTTCAGTAAATTTTGGAAAGCGTTTATAGAACCAAACAATCAGTTTTCCTTCCGTAGTTAGTGTTATATTTCCACTTCTTGTTTTCACTCCTTTTACTAATATTTCTGCAACCGTTTCGGAACTCATCATTTTTTGTTCATCACGAGGAGTCTCAGATTGTTGTTCACCACTTTCATTTAAAGCAGCATTTCTGATGTTTGAACTAGTAAATCCAGGGTGAATTATCATTACGTGTAATCCTGTTTTCAGATTTTCAATCCTAAGTGAATTTAAGAAACCATTCATTGCATGTTTTGACGCTGCATACCCTGTTCTACCAGGCAATGGTGTTAATCCTGTGATTGAGGACACACCAACAATACTTCCTTTGCTTTTAAGTAAATAGGGCATAGCGTATTTTGTGCAATAAACTGTCCCCCAGAAATTTGTTTGTATAAGCTCTTCAAGAACTTCAAGTTTTAGAAGGGCAAAATTTGCACGCATTGATATTCCAGCATTGTTTACCAATATATCTATTTTTCCAAAAGTGCTAATTGTGGTGTCTATGAGATTTTTGCATTCTTTTTTTGAACGAACATCAGTTTTTACAATGAGATAATTAGCATTAATTTTATTAAACTCTTTGGATAAGGCATTTAATTTTTGAGTATTTCTGGAGGCCAGAATTACGGTTGCACCTTGATTTACAAATTCTAAGGCACTTGCTTTTCCTATTCCAGATGAAGCACCAGTAATTATTACAATTTTGTTTTTAAAATTGCCTATAGTTTCGTTATAGAAAGGTAGGTAATTTTCAATGTTCCATGAATTTTTAATCTCTACTAAATGTTTAAAAGTAGGCGTGCTAATAAAACTATTGATTGAATTCATTTTAAATGGCTTTAATATAACATCTTGCTCTTTTATGCTGTCTGTAATCATATTTACTCCAGAGTTGCTGAACATTTTTATTGTTTTCTAACTCACGAGTGGTTTCAACGTATTTAATTCCATTTTTAACAAATGTTTTCATTATTTTGCTGAATATTATTGCTGTAAGTCCTTTGTTTTGATATTGTTTATCTATTCCTACAAGTAATAATTCCGCCGTATCATTTTTCCTAAAAGCTTGCATTATGTATAAAAAACCAAAAGGAAATAGCTTTCCATTGGCTTTTTTTATTGCCTTGGCCATCGACGGAGTTGAAATTCCAAAAGCAACTAATTTGTCGTTTTCATCCACTAAAAAGGAGATATAGTCCAGTTTTATAATAGAAAAAAACTCTTTCGCCATCTGTTTTTTTTGCTCCTCAACAAGTTCGCTAAAAGCAAAAAGATGTGAATATGATTTATTTAGAATATTGAAAAACTCATCGGTATATTTTAATAATTCTTTTTTAGAGTTAAATTTAAGTTCTTTAATTTTATAGCGTTGTTTAACTATATCTGCAAGTTTGAATATTTTTTCTGGTAATATATCAGGAACATTAATTCGATATTCTACCCAATCAATTTCTTTTTCAAAACCAATTTTTTTGAACATTTCATTATAATAAGGGAAATTATAATGTCCAAAAGAAGTAGGGAGCTCATCAAAACCTTCGACTAATACTCCCGATGCGTCAAGAGAGTTAAAGCCCAATGGACCGTGCAATAAATTTATTTCTTGCTCAATCGCCCATTTTTCAACAGTTTTTATAAGAGCTTTTATTATTTCTGTATCCTCTTCAAAATCTACCCAACCAAAGCGAGCCTTATTTTCATTGCGCTCTTTATTATATTTTCTATTAATAATTCCGGCAATTCGCCCTACAATTTTATTATTTTTATAAGCCAGCCAAAGTTTTGCGTCACAAAATTGAAAAGCTGCATTTTTATTAGGGTTAAATATGTTTTTCTCGCTATTAGATAGAGGCGGAATGTATAATTTACTGTTTTTATATAATTGATTAGGGAAATCAATAAATTGTTTTGTTTCCTTTACTGTTTTTACCTCTTTTATTAAAATATTCATTGTTTTTTTATATTTTATTTTACAGAAGCACCTTTAAGAATCAGAGAAACTAGAGTTTCTGTACTCAATTGAATGTTTTTGTTGATAGAATGTTGCTCAAATTGAAGTTCAATTGTTTTTATGAGCAAAGCTAAGGATTCAGAAATATGATCAATATTGTTCAATACCGTGAATTCTTTTTTTTCAATACCTAAAATGAGCAATGATTTTAAGGTGTTTTTTTCAAATTTTCTAAACTCTTCTTTTACATCAAATAAAAAGTCAAAATGGTCAAAAAAATCTATCTTAACTGTAGATAAATAGTTAGTTGAATTATGCATAAGCTGTATTCTACTTGAGAAATAATTTTTTATCTTATCTACTGCTGATTTCTCATTAGTTACTGCTGAATTAAGTTCATTTTTAATAAATTGCAGCTCTTGCTTTACAACTTCTGTAAATAAATTTTCTTTGCTAGTAAAATAGTAATAAACTGAGCCTTTTGCTTTTCGAGCAGCTTTTGCAATTTCATCAACACTTGTTTTGTGAAATCCAAATTTTGTAAAAGTTTTGGCTGCTACTTGTAATATTTTTTCTTTCGTTCTTTCCATAAAATATCTACAATTTGACTATTTTTGTTTTATCGTACAAAGATATTCAAATTTTTGGATACTTTTTTCTTTCAGACAATTTTTTTTATGTCTAATTTATTAAGTTGAAAATTGGATACAATAACCAATTATCAATAACCAATTATCAAGTTTCAATTACGAATTACGAATTATCAATTATCACCAGTCAAACCAGCATCCAGTAACCAGCATCAATAACCAATAACCACACATTTTAACCTAAAACTTAACGAATTGAAGTAGTAATACGTATATTTATTACAAAACTTTTAAAATGGCTGGTTTTATGACAGTTAATGTTTTTTATCACATTTAGTGAAAACTTGATGTAATATTTTATTATTTTTACTGATTCTAAGATTGTACAGATGCAAAAGTTAATTATAGTTTTTCTGTTTTTTTTATTGTCTTTTAGCAGTAATGCTCAGTTTTACAATGGCATGCAAATGACTTTTGGTAAAAATCGTGTGCAATACAATGATTTTTATTGGAATTATTATAGATATCAGCCATTTGATGTATATTTTAGTATTGGTGGGCACGAATTAGCTAAATATGTGTCGGAAGTTGCTTTTGATGAATTAAATAATATTCAGCGCTTATTTTCTTATTCTTTATCAAAGCGGATAATATTTATAACATATAATAGACTTTCGCATTACAGACAGTCGAATCTTGGATTAGTTACTGGTAGTGAGCAATATAATACTGGCGGTGTAACCCGTATTTTGAATAATCGAGTTTTTGTATACTACGAGGGTGATCATGAACTTTTGCGACAACAAATTAGAGCTTCAATTGCCGAAGTTTTAATTAATGAAATATTTTATGGTGGAAAATTTAGAGATAAAGTTACAAATTCAACACTTTTAAATTTACCTGAATGGTATATGAACGGTTTGGTAGAATATATTGCGTATGATTGGAATACTGAAATTGAAAATAAGGTTAGAGATGGAATTATAAGCGGTAGATATAAAAAATTTAATCGTCTTACAGGCGATGAAGCAACAATTGCTGGACATTCCTTTTGGAATTACATAGCTTTACAATATAATCCGTCAATAATTACAGATATTCTTTATTTAACTAAGATTTATAAAAATTTTGAAAGTGGTTTTTTAGGTTCAACAGGATTAAGTCTTAAAGAATTGACTGAGGAATGGCATGAATATTATAAAATGCGTTATGATGTTGATTTAAAAAGCAGAACTGCTTGGGAGTCTGAACAAGTAATACGCACAAGAAAAAATCATATATACCAAAACCTAAATATTAGCCCCGATGGACGTTATTTGGCTTTGAATAGCAATAAAGCTGGTAAATACAAAATTTATATTTATGATTTTGAAACTCAAAAACTGAAAAAGATATTTAAGAGAGGTGAGAGTCTTGAGCAAATTACAGATTATTCATATCCAATAATTAGATGGAATCCAAACGGAGAAATATTGGCTTTTATGGTGGAGGAAAAAGGCAAAATTCAATTATATTTTTATAATATGGCCGAAAAAGAGCTTAAGCATCGTCAGATGCTTTATTTTGATAAAATCCTTGATTTTAATTACGCTACTAATGGATTGAAAATGGTGCTTTCGGGTGTGCAAAAAGGACATAGTAACATTTATATATTTGATTTAGTTTCGAATACAAATCAGGCAATAACTGACGATTTTGCTGATGATTTGCATCCTAAATTTGCTATTGATGATAAAAAAATAATTTTTCAGTCGAATAGGGTAAGTCCTCATTTGTTAGGTGATAGTATAAAGGAAGATTTTGATGTGTTTATATTTAATCCTTCTCGCAAAGATAGCTCGCTTGAAAGTTTGAGCGAATGGGATTTTGTAAATGAAACTAATCCCTCAATTATTGGTCAAAACCAGTATTTATTTCAATCTGATAAAATAGGAATAAATAATTTATATATAAGCTCTTATGATAGTGCAATCAGCTTTATTGACACTACTACTCATTATCGTTATTATAGTAGTACTAAGCAGCTTACCGATTATATGAATTCTATGTTAGGCTATGAATATTCAAATACTAATGATGAATTATATTTTACTTATTTGTTTGAAAATAAATATTATATAGGTAAAACAACTATAGATTTAGACGAAGATTTTTCAAATACTAAAAGTGTAATTTATAGAGCGATTCAAAGAACACAACGAAGTCATTTTGAAAAATTAAAAAAGCAACAAGAAGCCTATTTGAAAAAAATTAAAGAAATACAAGAGAA
>DAOVUO010000442.1 GCA_030632545.1 Bacteroidales bacterium | reverse complement strand
TATTGCTTATTGAGAGTTGTTTACGTATTAATTAGTCGTGTCTTTTACAAAATTTACCTGCATATTAAATTAGCTTAATTGGAAAATTACGTAACGGCATACGAGTAATTAAACTCATTTTACTAACATTACGAGTTGCACCACCTAACTAAAAATACTGAAAAATATCTTTGGATTTTTGTTAATAAATTACATTTTTCGCAAAAAAAAATGAAACTTGCACTAAAAATTATTAAAAACCTCATCAAATGAAAAAAATTCTACTACTGTTAATTACTTTAGTCTCAATTACAAGTGTTGATGCTCAAAAGCAAATAGCTCAAAATGAGTTGTTTAATGATAATGCGCCAAATGTCACTAAAAGAAAAATATTTTATGATGGAGTTGTATATATGCAACTGAAACCAGAATATCGGAAATCTGCAACTAGGGCAAAAGATGTAAAAATGCTACAAGAAGCTCCTTTTTTAATAAAATATCAATCTGCCTATGGATTAACTAAGCTAGAAAAACCTTTTTTCAAAACTAAAAATAATAGTTTAGCTTATACATATAGATTATATTTTAAAGGCGATATAGAAAGTTTAATAGCAAATTTAAGTCAACAAGCAGAAATTGAATATGTGGAAAAAGTTCCAATTTCTTTTATTCCAGAGAATTTTAATTATGATTTACCTGAAATAAAAAATATAAACAATAAAAAATCAAGTAATGCAAGTGCAAACGACCCTTACTACGGTAATAGTTTAGAAATTAACTTGAATTCAGGTACGCTCACATTTGGAACAAAATGGTTTTTGGATCAAATAAATGCACCAGATGCATGGGGCTTATTTACACCTCAAGCTGGCAATCCTGTGAAAGTAGCTGTGGTAGATGGTGCTGTTTACAAAGACCACGAAGATTTGAATATCACACAATCTTATGATGCGGAAACAGAAACCAATAATTCTAATCCACCAACAACAGGCGATGCTTATGAATGGTCGCACGGAACACATTGTGCAGGATTAATTAGTGCTGTAACTAATAATTCAATAGGAATTCCTTCTGTTGGACAAAATTTAGAAGTTATTGGGATTAAAACTGGAAGAAATAGTGATGGTGCTCTGCTATACTTTTACGAAGGCTTAATTTATGCCATGGAACAAACCGATGCTAAAGTTATTTCACTTTCGGTTGGCTCTTATGGATATTCAATCACAGAACAAAGTATTATCAATCAGGCTTATGAACAGGACATAGTTGTTTTAGCAGCAGCTAGCAATGATGATATTAATATGAAGTCATATCCTGCTGCTTATGAGCATGTTATTGCTGTGGGCTCTGTCTCAGCTAACGATGAAAAATCAAATTTTTCGAATTTTGGCGACTGGGTAGATGTTATGTCGCCAGGTGGCAATCTAACAGGTTCATATTACCTTTTACTTAGCACTACTTTTGCCGAATCATCTAATGATGGAATGGGAATTGCCGCCACATATCCTGTAAATGGAAATATGGTTAATGGAAAATACCACATGATGGCCGGAACGTCAATGGCAACACCTGTTGCGGCTGGATTAGTTGGATTAATGAGAGCGGCTGACCCAACACTTAATTCAGACCAAATAGAAGCTATACTTAAAAGAACTTGTACTAATATAGATAAAGTAAATACTGATTACATAGGAAGCCTTGGTGCTGGTAGAATAAACGCTTTTAAAGCAATTGAAACTATTCAGCAGTCAAATAGCCTAATAGCTGTAATAGCATACTCAAAGTTAAACATTGGCCCAGGTGCTACTGTAAATTTCAGTGATAAATCCTTAGGAAGTCCAACATCATGGGAATGGACATTTGAAGGCCCAGAGACAATTACATCAGATTTACAAAATCCAAATATAATATTTAATACCGTAGGGGATTATACTGCCAGATTAGTTGTATTTAATGCCACAACTAGCGACACTGCATTCTTATCTCAACAAATACAAGTTGGAACAAGTACGAGTATAGAAATTCAAGCCACAGCTTTTTCAGAAGTTTCACGTGGAATTACATATATTTCGGTAGTTGATAAAAATATCGTTTGGGCATTGGCTTATGATGGCTCAGGTGAGCAAGAAGACATACAAGAATTTACAAAAACAATTAATGGTGGCGAAACTTGGACAGCTAAAAACTTTGGACTAAGTACTGATTTATCACCTTCAATGATTCATGCAATTAGTGAAACAGTGGCTTGGGCGGCATTTTATGAAACTGGCACAAGTGCTGGTGGAATTTTTAAAACTACCGATGGTGGCAATAATTGGATAAGACAAAGTACGGCAAGTTTTAGTGGGGCTGCCTCCTTTGCTAATGTAGTTTACTTTTGGAACGAAAATGATGGAGTATGTATGGGCGACCCTGAAGGCGGATATTTTGAACTTTACACAACTGCTAATGGAGGAACAAGTTGGACACGTGTTGATAATACTAATGGCGTTCTTAACGAAACAGCAGCGGGAGAATACGGAACTGTTGGATATTTTACAGTAGGTGATGACGAAAGTTTTTTCTTTAATACAAATAAAGGAAGAATATTTAAAACTACCGATAAAGGACAAACATGGAGTGTGTATCAAACACCAATTTCTGGTTCAAATAAAATAGCTTTTAGCGATGAAAATTATGGTCTTGCGGTAGATGCAGAAAACGAAAATGCATATTTTACAAATAATGGTGGAACTACTTGGGCAGAATTAGATTATTCGGGTGAATTTTTTACTAGTCACTTTATTTATGTACCTGGAAGTAAAAATATGTTTGCAAGTGCAGGAGCCGATTACGAAGCAGATAAATTAGGATTAACCCTAAGTACTGATGGCGGTAAAACATGGAAAGATATTCCGGAATTAACTGATCAACAATGTCTAGCAATTGGGTTTAGCGATATAACAACTGGTTGGATTGGGCAATTTTCGCAAACTAGAACTACAGGTGGTATGCTTAAATATTCGGGGCCTAATACATTTGTGGCCTTTGATATGGATAATGATTATACCTGTTTTGACCAAAGTACAAGTATCACATTTACAGATAAAACATC
>DAOVUO010000172.1 GCA_030632545.1 Bacteroidales bacterium | reverse complement strand
GGTACTTCAAATTCTGCTGATAATGCACTTTCGCAATTTGTACCATCATTTGCTGTAGATGTTAATCGAACGCCAGCATAAATCATACTAGTGCCATCTGATTCCGTTAAACCTGTAAAAGTATAATTTGCTCCTGCAGCAACAGTTGTTAATGAAGTTAGTTTATCATTATCAGGATCACTATAATAGTCTATATAAAGTTTTAAAGTATAAGGGCCCCCTCCTGTTGGAGCGGTAACTGTAACTGATGTTGCTCCTTCGGCAGTCGTGTTATCTATTGACATTCCTGTACTGGTAGTTGCTGATCCAATAGTAACAGCTGGACTTGAAACTGAACTTGCATTAGCACAGGTGCCAGCTAATATTTGTGCAGTTAAACCTGAGCCTCCGCTTGTAAGAGTTTTATTATATAAATTCCATGTATTAGATGATACCGTAGTTGTACCAATAGTGCTTCCATCAAGAAAAACTTCTACAGTTGCTCCGTCGTCCTCAGTAGATGTTCCAGAAATAGTTAGTCCAGAACCAGCACAGTGAGTACTTGTTATTATAGGGGCTGAAGCTGTATATGTTCCAACTGTAGCAGTTGCCGAAGTAGATACACATTCGGCACTACCTGTTTGTGTAATATATTGAACTACCTCTACTTCTTCACAACCAGAAAAATCTAAACCAGATAATGCCCAATTAGTTGTTGTAACAGTTGCATCGTGAACAACATTATCAATATAAACTTTCACAATTGCATCATTTTCTCCATTTGTTGTTCCTGTAAGAGAAGTTGTAGTAAAACTAATAGGGGTAGATTGTGTAATTGTAGGTACATCAGCATCAGTTTTATAAATACCACTTGTTGTTCCAGACATACAAATATATTGTTCGTCAGAAGGACAATTGTTTTGAGTAAGGTTACGAGTAACAATATAATAAATACCGGGCTCAAATGAACCTCCAGAAGTGGCTGCTTGTATTATCCAATCAGTAGTTGTAGTTATATTTGGGTTTGGCTCGCTTGGACTAGCCCCTAAATCGAATAAATTACCATTCAAATCATAAATTGCAACTTCAATTTGATCACCACTAGGGTTGGTTAAAGTCCCATCAAATCCTTTTCTCCCTCCAATTTCAGCAACAGTTAATACCTGAGCTGTTTTATTTTCATCACAAGAAGCTGAGACCTGTTCTATATCGCAATCATCGTACGAAACTGACTCCGCTAATGTTACTTCATCTGGCGCAACGCCATACACTTCAGCTGAATTTTGAGCTGTAGCTTTTACATAATAATTTAATGTTAGAGAAGGAACAGTAACACTCCAAACCCCAGAAGTTACAGTTGTGGTTGTATATGTTGTTGCACCTGAAAAATCTGAATTAGCACTTAGGTAAACTGTAATTGTGGGACTTTCGTCTTCTGTTGTTGTTCCTGATATTTTTGTAGAACCTTCAATTGGCGTATCAATCTTTGGACAATCACTTCTAGGGGTAACTCGTGAAGTTCCATCAAGATCGGTAATTGCAGTTGGTGGAAAAACATCAATAAGTTGTGTTACTAATTCTTCCGCAGTACCGTTATCGTCAATACCGCCAAAATCAGAAACTGAAGCGCCATCAATACCACTATTAAATCCAGGGTTTGGATTCATTATGGTAGCACCAATCATTCGTATGGGGGTGGATTCTGAAACATGTCCGCCTGTAATTGTACTTTCGGCAAATGTAAGTGCTTCAACCGCTGCCCAAGGTATATAAAAATCGTAAAAATATTGTGTACCATCAGTGCAATCGCCTTCATAATTTGATGCTACAGCCTTGTGTGCATAAGTTTCGTAGGGATAAGTTCCATCTTTTGCGCTTACATTTGCGTCATCATTATCAATTATATTAGCTATTCCATCTATATTATAAATACCAACACCAAAGTTTGAAGCGAAATAAATTTCAATTTCAAAACCCGGATTACCATCTACACTATTTGGATCATCATCACCAAATTTTCCATCAATATCAATAAAAACGCTATAGCTTTTTGAATTTGGAGCGTAACCCGAAAGTCGATATCTAAATAAAAGATAAGGTCCACCAGCAGTTGTTTGGTCAAAATAAGAATACATTGGTTCCGAATATTTTCCAATATCATCAAAATCATTGAAAAAACAATTTGGTCCCGGTCCAGGATCTATCGTAGGTTCCACCATTACAACAGCAAAAGGAACATAAGGTATTTCGCTTTCGCTAGTGGCAAACTGATCGTTTGTTTCAAAACCCAAAATTGTTTTAGAAACAAACCCATCATTATTGGGATCGAGCACTGGGATTCCAAGGTTTTCAAAAATCATACCTGGGGTTTGTGCCTTAACATTTTGTTGTAAAAGCAGGAATATAGCAATCAAGCTAATAAGCGTGTATAGCTTTTTCATATATAGGTTTATTTTAAATTACAATGTTTAGCGTGTCCAAAACTAATATATATATACGATATATTTAAGGAAAAGTTGCAATAATGGAAAATTACATCTATTTGTCTTAAATACAAAATCATCTATGTAACTAGTTTGTTTTAAGTAGAATACAGTGGTGTTTGGATTTTTGCATTTCATTTTTTGTTTACTTTTTGTTTACTTTTTGTTTACTTTTTTGTTGCAAATTTTTGCAACAAAAAAAATGCAGGACAATTTTGTCCTGCATTTTTTGAATAAATATGTCAAATTTAACCTTCAGATTCTTCTACATCTTCTTTTTGAATATCAGTAATGTCTTTTACTTTTTTTCCTTTTAGGTAATCAGGTAATTCCATACCTGCCATTTTAAATATTTCGTCAAACGGTGGTAAAGAACCAAGCATACCTGAAATGAAATTTGCTGTTCCTGTTTTTCCATTTTCTGATGAATTACCATTATCCCATACTGTAACTTTATCAATTTTGATGTTTTTAATTGCATCAACCTGAAGTTTAACTAATTCTGGCAATTTATCGGCAATCATTATTAGAACAGCATCGGCTGGATTTTCGCCTGCTGCTTTAACTATTTCCTCAAAACCTTTGGCTTGCTTGCTTAATATTTCTAAATTACCTTTTGCTTCGGCTTCCATTTTATAAAATAGTGCATCAGCATCACCTTTTGCAGTTCTACGAATTCGCTCAGCCTCTGCTTCTGCATTAATTTCAATTTTTTGCTTGTCAATTTCGGCAGGAACAACGATATTTGCATATTGAGTGGCTTTATCACGCTGAGCTCTTTCTGTTTCGGCTAATTTTTGTGCATTATACGACTCTTCGAGTGCTTTTGCTTCGTTAATTTTTTCGGCAGCACTGGCAATTTTCGAAGCTTCAGCCTCTCGCACACGTCTATCAGCATCCGAATTTGCAACAGTTATTTTTGCCTCATTTTCGCCTTTTATAGCTTCTGCATTTGCTGCAGCTGTTTGAATCCGCTCATTTTGATGAGCTTTTGCTTCACCAATTTTTGCATCGGCTTCTTTTGATGATACTTCTACACGCTCATTCTTCTGTGCTTCGGCTTCACCAATTTTTGCTTTTGCATTTGCTGAAGAGACCTTAACTCTTTGATCTTGGAGTGCCTCTGCTTGACCAATGGCTCCATCCCTATCTTTCTCAGCTACCATTTTTTTGGCATCATTTACTGCATGTGCAGTTGCTTCTTTACCTAATGCATCAATATAACCAGCAGCATCTGTAATGTCAGTTACGTTTACATTGATAAGCTTTAAACCTATCTTTTTAAGCTCGTGTTCAACACTTTCGGATACATTAATTAAAAACTTCTCTCTATCCGAATTAATTTCCTCAATATTCATTGTTGCTATTACCACACGCAATTGACCAAAGATAATATCTGCCGCTAAATGCTGAATCTCTTGCATTTTTAGTCCTAAAAGACGCTCGGCTGCATTTTGCATTACACCTGGTTCAGTTGAAATACCAACCATAAATCGCGAAGGTACATTAACACGAATATTTTGCTTACTTAAAGCATTTTCCAAATCTACTTCGATAGGAATTGGGGTTAAATCCAAAAATTCGTAATCCTGAATAATTGGCCAAATAAATGCAGCACCACCATGAATACATTTGGCCGTTCGTCCCTCGTCAGCACCTCCTACTTTGCCGTAAACTACCAAAATTCTGTCAGAAGGACAGCGTTTGTATCGCCTAAATAGCGAATAAATCAGAGTAAAAACAAATAATATGCCTATAACAACGGCGGTAACTAGATATTGTCCCATAGTTTTTGATTTTAATTGTTTTATCTACTTTTTTTTACTAATAAAATTTGATCGTTAATAACATCTGCTACTTCAATTATAGAACCTGTTTTTATGTCTTCAAGTTCTTCTGTCATAGCTTCTAAGGTTCTCAGTCCACCTTGTACTTTAACTTGTACTTTTCCTAAACCTCCTTTTTTTGCAGGAATACTAATATACACATTGCCAATTTTTCCAATTGCATTTTTCATTTTTAGTGTACCACTACTATTTAGTTTGCTCATAAAATAGTATATACTCGCCATAATTAGCATCATTACTAAACCCGAAATTGAGGATATTAAAAGAATTAGAAAACTGGCTAATCCTGAGTCAATTGCAGCTAATCCCGTCCATCCAAAAAGGGCAAAAAATGCAATCATATTTTTTACTGTGATAAAGTGGAAGCCCATTCCGTGGTCGGCATCGTAATCAGCATCTATATCACCAGTATCTCCACTTAAATCGCCGCCAATAAAAGTTAGAACTAGTTGGATAAGAAATAATAAGGTGGCAGGAATTGTTACTAGCCAATAGATTTGCTGCATAGTGGACAAATTGTTCCACCAACTTGTAAAATCGAACATCATAGTTTTAAAGGTATTTTGATTTTCAGCTCAATTTACAACAAATTACTTGAATAAAATTCTAAAAAATATGTTAAATTAGGATGTATTAGTCTATTTTGTTGATTTAATGCACTATACGTTTTTGTATGTTTTTACTATTTCCCTCAAATAAAGACATATTTATATCAATGCGTTTATTTCTAGTTTCCGAAGTTGTAAATTCGTGTTAATCAGCATGTTTACTTGTTTGTGATGAAAGTAAAAAGAAGAAAGTATTAAGCAGAAAAGTTCCCCGATGTTCGGGGCGGGCAGTTAAGTTTTAAGTTTCGAGTGCTAAGTTTTAAGTTAAAATATTGAATATTACGCTACTACACTTAATAAATGCATTTTTGTAAATAATTATCATTTAATTGAAAACGCAAAAACACTTGATTTTAAAGGAATACAATTTAATATTGTTGTAAGCACAAACAAAGGTGCAATTATGCTTTGGAAAAAATTTGGCTTCAAAATAATTGGACAGTCCCAAAAGGTTTTAAGCATATAAATATTGGTTTTGTAGATGCTCACATTATGTATAAGGAATTATAAATTTTTTTTGAGTTCTTACTATTAATAGTTCCCCGATAATCGGGACAGGCCGTTTATTTTTCATAAATTACTGAAATTCATAGATTTACTAAATTTTATTTTACCGACTATATCCCTTATAATTAACTGATTACAATTTTGAAACAATAAATTTAGTAAATCTTAACGAACCATTGACTATACGAAAGGGGATATTTTATTATATTTAAGAAAGAAAAAATTTATGGAATTAAAAGAAAATACAACTTTCGGCAAACTTAAACTCTGGAATCCAACAATTGCAAGTCTTTTAGGTATCATTTTTACGCCTATTTTTGGGGCTATTTTGCATTATATAAATTGGAAACAGCTCAATAATACTAAAATGCAATTTGTAAATTTAGCATCTGCAATAGCTTATTTACCGCTTTTTTTAGTACTATTCATTTTTTTAAGTAATTATACTTTCGCAAGCTATTTAGTTTTTATTCCGTATTACTTCGAAAGCACAGTAACAGCATTTTATGTTTTTTACTGGTTAATCTGGCATTTTTTTGCAGCAAAACAACAAATTAATCTAGTAAAGCACCAAGTTTATATCAAGCGGAAATTCTGGAAACCATTGGCAATAGTTGCTAGTATTCCATTGATTATTATTATTTTGATAATCATATTCATAGTTGAAAATCATGGACAATTTAAAATTTGATTATCGGTAAAAACAAAACATAGTAAATCTACAGCGGAAAGTTGTAAGTTCTTGTTAGTCAGTCTATTTGTTTGTTTGTTTGTTTGTTTGTTTTGCGATGAGACTAAAAGTCAAATG
>DAOVUO010000171.1 GCA_030632545.1 Bacteroidales bacterium | reverse complement strand
GCAGCAGATGTCATATTTTCATGTAATACAAGCTCGTTTAATATTGATATACCAAACATACTCAAAAATCCGCCAGGAACTCCGTGTCCAGTACAATCTGCAACAGCAAGATATTTTAAATTATTGACTTCTTTTAACCAAACAAAGTCACCGCTTACAATATCTTTAGGCATAAAAAGAAGAAAAGATTTGGGTAATAATGCATTAAATGCCCTTTGATCAGGCATCATAGCCATTTGAATAGTTTGAGCATATAAAATGCTATCTGTCAACTCTTGTTGCTGTTCTTGAATCAAATCGCGATGTTCTTGAATTGCATCACGCTGAGCTAAAGCCTCTTGTGTTTGAACTTCAATTTCTTCATTTTGTAGAATTATTTCAGAATTTTGATCCTTAAGCATCGTATTTTTAAGCCTAATTTCTTCTGTTTTTTCATCAACTAATCGTTCTAAACGTAGTGCTGCTTGACGCAAATAGAGCTCCCTTTTTTTCAAATAAGCAATAAAAAGCACAGATAAAACTAAAAATAAAGCTACATAAAATTGCCATGTAAAATATATTGGTGGGAAAACTCTTACTTTTAAGCTAACTCCATCGGTATTCCAAAATCCATGATTATTACTTGCAATAACTCTAAAAATATACTTTCCTGCGGGTAAATTAGTGTATGTTGCTAAAGGTTCGCCCATTGGTTTTCGCCAAGCTTCATCAAAACCCTCAAGTTTATATAAGTACTTATTTTTTGATGGTGCACTAAAATCTAAAGCTCTAAACTCAAATGAAATCATATTATCAGAAGTATGCAAAAGCAACTGTCCATCAGGACTTAGTTCATCTTGAATATTTATCTCTTTATTCTGCTTGTAGAATTTAGATATTACAATTTTAGGAAGTGTTTTATTGATATTAAGCCTTTCTGGATGAAAAGTATTAAAACCATTATTTCCTCCAAAAGCAATTTCGCCACTTTTTAAATAAGCACTTCCTCTATTAAATTCATTACTCTGAAGGCCATCTGTTTGATCAAAATTTCTAAATTCTTCAGTAATAGGATTGTACTTAGAAATACCTTCTTGAGAACTAATCCATAAATTCCCATTATTATCAATCACAATTCTACGCAAACTATTACTCGCTAATCCGTCCTCTTTAAATACATGTTTTACTCTAAAAGTTGCTTTCTCAATTCTATTTAATCCACTATTATTTGTGGCTACCCATATATAATTTTCATCTTCAACAATATCTTCTATATCATTACCCGATAATGTATTATTATTAACAGCACTATAGGCCAAATATTTCCAAGTACTATCATTAAAATTATAAACACTAATTCCATCGTTAGCAGAGCCAATCCAAAGTCTGTTTTTAGAATCTACAAAAAGACTCTTAATTCTATTTCCTTTAACATTACTGTTATCAAAATTCAATACTTTTTTTGTTTCTATATTAATTGTAGTTATGCCACCACCCCAAGTACCAACAATTATGCTAGAATCACCATGAAAACACATAGCAGAAATATTATTTACTGGAATAACACCATACCCATAATTATCATGATAAGAACTATAATGAAAAAATTTTTCAGTTTTAGGATTAAAAACATCCAACGAAGAGGCCGTACCTATCCATAGTAATCCATTTTTATCTCGCAATATAGTCCAAACTCGCTGAGTTTGAATTGAATTTTTATTTTTAATTGGTATATATTGCTTATAACTTGCTAATTTGGGATTAAATTTAATTAATCCATGTCCCCATGTTCCTAGCCAGATATTTCCTATTGAATCTTCACATAATGCATTAATATTTGCCTCAAAATTCAAACTAAGATTTGAATTGTTTAAAGTAAAGTGATTAAAACCAACACCTTCCAAAGGCAGATAACTTATGCCGTTATCAGTTCCAATCCATAAAATATTCGTTCTATCAATAAAAACACCAGGAATCCAATTTCCTGAAATAGCAAAACGATCATACTTAGAAGCAGTAAAATTCTGCCATTTCTTTTGTTTTATATCAAAAAGATTCAATCCATTATAATAAGTTCCTACCCAAAATTGTTTTTGTTTAAACTGTTTAATCGAGTATATCATATCATTATTCAATTCTGAATTTTCAGATAAAAAATGCCTTTTTATGCTTAGGTCTTTTTCATCTAATTCAAAAACACCTCCACCTCTTGATCCAACCCATAAAGAAGTTTCACTTGCTTCTTCTATAGATTTAATTAAATTAAACTTCCTTAACTCACTAGCTTTTCTGTGAAATTGCATTAATTTCAATTCACTTGTATTAAGATTCATTCTTATAATACCAGAGCCCCAAGTTCCAATCCATAGAATAGAATCACGCTGAAAAATTGCGTTAATTGATGTTGTATTTATAAGATTAGAAATTGAAGATGAATCTAATGGTAAAAGTTTAAACCTGCTATTTTTAACATCATAAGTATTTAATCCAGAGTCAGTTCCTATCCAAAGGATTTCACTTTGCTTCGAAAAATATAATGTACGAATAACATCATTATTTATGTGCAAAATCCTTTCGGAACTACTCAAGAAAGATGTGAATTTTTTCGTTTTCGTATTAAAATGGTTAAGTCCTCCACCATAAGTCCCTATCCATAAATTGTTTGAATTGTCAACAGCTAAAGTAGTTATCCAGTTGACAGATAGACTGTTGGAGTTAAATGGCTCATGGCGATAAATCGTAAATTTATCACCATCGTATTTATTCAAACCATCAGCAGAGCCAAACCATAAATATCCTTGGTGGTCTTGAATTATACAATATATTGAACTATTAGAAAGGCCATCATCCATAGAGAGATGATTAAAAGAATAATTTCTTGATTGCTGCGCAATAGCACCATAATTCAAGATAAAAAAAACATAAAATACAAATATTATTCTTTGGGTAAATCTCATTTCTAAAGCAATACTTTGCTCAAATATAACAATCTTTTAAAGTCTTTAGCATTATTTGTTAAATATTTCTAAAGCCGATTGGACTTCTACGAAATGATAAAATGGGCCAATACCTAGCAAGCCAACTTGTGCACCATTTTTAATGTTTAATCTAAATTCGTCAATATTTCCACTTGAAACACCAGCCTCTGTTGTACGCCACCTAAATCCTGCTCTACGCTCCTCTAATCTAATATAAAACCAATACACAACCCTATTGGGGTCATAAGGGTATTTAAGATTTGTGGTTCTTGTATAAACTTGATAAATATTTAATGATAATTGAGCTTGAGCTTCGTCCCAAAATGGACCAACAGTTAATCTTTTTCTACGCCCTTCATTCCATAAATTTCTGATATAACTTATCTCATCGCCATGGTATATTCTTGTGCCACTCGGACGAACAAAATACATCATATCCCTAGTTCTAGGATTTGTACGTAATGTAACTCCTGTATAAAACCAAAACACAATTGGTGGTTTTATTATTAAACTGGCTGTATCTTGATAGTTTATTTGTGATTTTGAAGAAAAGCCTAAACACATTAAAACAACAAGAATTAAATAAAACTTATAGCTATATCTAATTATCATGATAAACACAAAGACAAATATCGTACAAACTTGTACAGTGCAATATAAATTAAGAAAAAAAATACAACCTTTTATGCATTTCGTTGCAAAAAACAATATTTTTTGCTTTTTGCAATTATACTTAATTCTTTCTATTACTGCAAATTCCAAAAAATAAAAGCCTATCCTACATTCGATTCATCGCAAAAGGCTAACTTTTCATTTTCTCCACAATTATAAATACAATAATGATAATAAGCACCTAATTATAATATTCCTTTGAACGTTTTTTAGAGGTAATTTTTGCTTATTCATTTTTCATAAATTCTATTTCTTTCCGCTTGCTTGATTCTGTTTTCAAATAACAAAAAAGTACACTTTTCAATTGTCCCGTATACGAAGCCATTGTCATGTTACGAAAATAAATTTTATAATTTACCAATAAAGCAAAAGCAAGTACTACAAATGGATTTGTCTTATCACTACTTTTAATAATGCCCCGAACATCGGCGGGCAATCGTATAACAACAAAAAAAGCAGCAGTATTATTTGCCCATGCTTCGCTTCTAACTATTTGACACAAAGTGTTTTGTTGAATTTTTTGGTATTGAACTTATGTGCATACAATCCCTTATATCGACTCAATTAGAGACAATAAGTATTGCTTTATGCAAAGCACTGTTAGGTGCAGATAGTAATAAATTACGATAGCTGGAATTAGTTTTCAGCTAATCCCTTTGCTAAAATTTGCTGTACAATATCACTATTAGGAACAAATTCAATATTGTTATAAGCTTTAAAAAAATCAGAAAAATCCTCCTCTTCCTCCAATAAATGATTTACAATTAAAATTGAATCTTTATTATCTTTTTTTTGATCTAAATGCTGAATTTGCACTAAAATTGGGTAAAGTTTTTTCATAAAGTTTTTTTTATAATTTTCATTATATTCTATTAACGCCTCTTTTTCATAAGTATTATCAAAATGTTCTATTTTTTTGTTAATTAGCATCTCTTGGACTATATTTTATTTTTTTAAGTTATTTTGATGGCTTATTTCGTAAACTTATTATAATTTAGCCGCAAATGCTAGTATTGCGATTTAATAAAAAACAAGCATACTACACAAATAATCATAGAAAATACATAGTAGTTAAATGAAAATTGCAATTGTTGGTTATGGTAAAATGGGTAAAGCCATTGAAAAAATAGCAAATGAACGAGGACATGAGATTGTTGTAAAGATAGATAAAGACAATCAATCAGATTTTAATTCTTTAGCTTTCGAAGAGTCAGATGTAGCAATTGAGTTTAGCAGCCCAAAATCAGCATTAAATAATTTTAACAAATGTTTCGAAAAAAACATTCCATTAGTTTCAGGTACTACAGGTTGGTTAAGTGAGTTACATAATGTAATTAGTAAAGTAGAGCAAAACCAACTGGCTTTTTTATATGCCTCAAATTTTAGTGTAGGAGTAAATTTAATGTTTTGGCTTAATAAGCAATTAGCTCAATTAATGGATAGATTTGCTATTTATGATGTGAGTATGAGGGAAATTCACCATACGCAAAAAAAAGATGCACCTAGTGGAACTGCAATTACTTTGGCCGAAGATATTATTCATAAAATGAGACGAATAGATAGCTGGAAATTAGGAGATGATGGACAAGAAAATGAACTTCCTATTGAAGCTATTAGAAAAACAGATATATTTGGGTATCACGAAGTAAATTACGAATCGGATCAAGATACAATACAAATAATTCACAATGCAAAAAGTCGTGAAGGATTTGCGCTAGGAGCAGTTATTGCAGCCGAATTTTTACAAGGGAAAAGAGGCTTTTTTACAATGGATGACGTTCTAAAATTTTAATTGATAATATAATTCAAATGTTAAAAACGATAAGAGACTTAATAACCAACAAATGGTTTAAATTCGGAATTAATGCATTTTTCTACCTTTTGTGGGTAATTTGGCTGGGTAATTACTGGTTTTTGATAGGTTTAGCCATTATTTTCGATATTTTTATAACAGAAAAAGTGCATTGGGCATTTTGGAAGAAAAAAGGTGTTGTAAAACAAACTAAAACAGTAGAATGGATTGATGCAATAATTTTTGCTGTAATTGCAGCAAGTTTTATCCGTACTTTTTTCATTGAAGCCTACACAATACCAACTTCTTCCATGGAAAAAACATTACTTGTTGGCGATTATCTGTTTGTAAGTAAAGCAAGTTATGGTCCAAGATTACCAATGACTCCTATTGCAGTGCCGTTTGCACATCACACCATGCCTTTTACTCAAACAACTAAAGCTTATGTTAATTGGATTGAAAATCCTTACAGAAGACTAATAGGAACAACCAGTATATACAGAAATGACGAAGTCGTATTTAACTTTCCTGAAGGTGATACAGTAGTTCTTCAACATCAAGACCAAAGTTACTATGAATTAGTTCGCGAACTTGGAAGAGAGAAACTTTGGGCTAATTTTGATATTGCTGTTCGTCCGGTAGATAAGCGTGAGAATTACATAAAACGTTGCGTGGGAGTACCAGGCGACACTCTACAATTGATTCACGGACAGTTATTTGTGAATGGAAAAGAACAAGACAAACACATTGGATTGCAATATAAATATATTGTAGAAACGGACGGTTCGCGGATAAATGAAAAGATTTTGCAGGATATGGGAGT
>DAOVUO010000541.1 GCA_030632545.1 Bacteroidales bacterium | reverse complement strand
GGCTTTATTTCAGAGAATTAATAGGATTACTGTTTATTGCTACAATATTAGCTCTTCCTATTGCTTATTTTGCCATGATATTTTTACTTAATGTGTTGGTGGTAAACCCATCTATTAGTTGGTTTCTATTTCTGCAAGGAAGTATTCTAAGTCTGGGAATTTCGATTTTAGTGGTTATTTATTATTCGTATCAGGCATACAACCGACAAACGCTCGAAGCCATAAAATATGAATAGAAAACGTCCATTATTTTCTATTAAAAGGCTTACTCTTACAGCTTTAAGTGTAGTCCTGATTTTGCTTTACTGGTTTAGTTTACCCTCAAAATTATTTAGCGAACCACTTTCCACTGTTGCTTTTGACGCAAACAACTATCTTATTGGGGCAAAAATAGCTAAAGATGAGCAATGGCGTTTTGCTGTCCGTGATACAGTACCAGAAAAATTAGCTATATGCATTACGCAATTCGAAGATAAACGCTTTTATAGTCATATTGGTATTGATTTAAGAGCTTTTGCAAGAGCTTTTTATCTGAATTTAAAATACCAACGAATTGTTAGTGGCGGAAGTACAATTAGCATGCAAGTAATCAGACTAATGCGAAAGGGAAAAGGACGTACAATTAGGGAAAAAATAATAGAAATTATACTTGCTACACGATTAGAATTACGCTATTCCAAAGATAAAATTTTGGCAATTTATGCCTCTTATGCTCCAATGGGTGGCAATATTGTTGGAATAGATGCTGCTTCGTGGAAATATTTTCAAACAGCTTCCGATAATTTATCATGGGCTCAAGCTGCCACATTAGCTGTACTACCAAATGCTCCAGCAATAATTCATCCGAATAAAAACCGCAATTTACTCAAAAACAAACGTGATTTTTTACTAAAAAGGCTTTTTGATAAAAAAATAATTGATAACGAAAGCTATGAACTTGCTATTGATGAAGATATTCCAGCAAAAGCACTTCCTATTGAACAACATTCTTTGCAAATATTAAACTTTTTAGAAAAAAAGCAAAAAAACAGAGAAAACGCCCTGCATTTTACTACTATTCAGTTAAGTTTACAGCAAAGAGTGGAAAATGTACTAAAAAGAAAGCAAAACTATTTATTTTCTAATCAAATTAAAAATGCGGCAGTTATTGTATGCGAAGTAAATACTGGAAATGTACTTGCTTATGTGGCTAATATGCCAAATACAACAAAATCGGCTGCTAAATTTGTCGATTGTATACAAGCAAACAGAAGTACGGGTTCTGTTCTGAAACCAATTTTATATGCATCTATGCTTCAAGAAGGGAATATTTTACCACATTCATTAATTCCAGATATTCCTGTTCAATTTGGTGGATTTATGCCAAAAAACTACAACAGAGATTACGAAGGTGCAGTTAGTGCCGATAAGGCTTTAGCTCGCTCATTAAATATTCCAGCTGTTCTTATGCTTAAAAATTATGGCGTAGAAAAATTTCATTCAAAACTCAAGAATTTAGGCATGACAAGCCTTAAAAATGCGCCTCAACACTATGGTTTATCACTAATATTGGGTGGGAGTGAGGCCACATTATGGGAACTATCAGGAATTTATGCATCAATGGCCAGAATATTAAATAATTATCATCAACATAATGGAAATATTTTGCCGAAGATATTCGTGAATTAAATATGGAAATAAGTGACAATGAAATTGAATATAAGCAGGAAATTGCAAATCCTGTACTAGATGCAGCCTCTATTTACTATACTTTTAAAGCCATGCTAAAAGTAGAACGCCCAAATAGTCAAAATGCGTGGGAAATGTACAGTTCTGCTAGTCCAGTTGCATGGAAAACAGGCACTAGCTTCGGTTTTAGAGATGCGTGGTCTATAGGCCTAAATCCTAAATATGTAGTAGGCGTTTGGGTTGGAAATGCTGATGGCGAAGGTCGCCCCGACTTAATTGGAATTAATGTAGCTGCACCAATCTTGTTTGATGTTTTTAGACTTTTACCAAACTCTGTTGCGTGGTTTGATGAGCCTGCCGATGAGCTAGTTCCTATTAGAACTTGCAGCGAAAGTGGTTTTTTGGCTGGTCAATTCTGCGAAAATATTGATACGCTTTTTTTAAGCCAATCATCAGAAAAATCTAAAGTTTGTCCTTATCACAAAAGAATT
>DAOVUO010000490.1 GCA_030632545.1 Bacteroidales bacterium | reverse complement strand
GGGAGTATTTTGCTGATATTTTTAAGGCTAAAAAAGATAAAAAAGGAAAATGGAGCGAAGCCGTTCCTTTTGGCGAAAATATTAATTCTGAATTTGATGAAGGTAGTCCGAGTCTGAATATTAAAGGTAATACAATGTATTTTACACGTTGTTTTATTGATGAAAAGGGATTTGGTGCTTGTAAAATTTTTGAAAGCACCAGAAGTGGTACATCATGGTCGGTTGCAAAAAAATTAGATTTACTAAAAGACACAAGTATTTCTATTGGACATCCAGCTATATCACCAGATGAACTAAGCCTTTACTTTGTAGCCGAAATGGAAGGTGGAAAAGGTGGAAAAGATATTTGGAAAGCAACAAGAACTTCTAATTCGGCAGCTTGGGGTCGTCCTGTAAATATTGGCTCACCTGTAAATACGCCTGGCGATGAAATGTTTCCAACAATAAAAGCCGATGGCACACTTTACTTTTCGTCCAACTACCCAATTGGGATGGGCGGATTAGATATTTTTAAGCTTGAAGTAAGCCCTGACGGAAAACAAGAAGTTGTAAATCTCAAATATCCTATTAACTCTGAAACGGATGATTTTGGAATTATTTTCGAAGGGGATAATGAATTAGGCTATTTTTGTTCAACAAGACGAGAAGGTAGCAAAGGTGGCGACGATATTTGGTCGTTTGTACTACCACCATTAGCTTTTTCGGTTGATGTAATTGTGCTTAACGATGAAACAGAACAAGCCTTAATTGATGCTGATGTTAGAATGTTGGGAAGTGATGGAACTGCATTTAACAAAAAAACAGATAATGAAGGACGTTTTAAATTCAAATTAAAAGGCGAAACTGATTATGTTATGGTGACAAATAAAACTCGCTATTTGAACGGAAAGGAACGTGTAAGCACCAGAGGACTAAAAGATGACGAAACATTTGCACTTGAAATAAGAATGTCGCCGATTGAAATACCAATTGCATTGCCAAATATTTTATACGATTTCGATGCGTGGCAATTACGCCCTGAATCAATGGTGGCACTTGATGAATTAGTTGAAACACTAGACGATAATCCCAATATCACTATAGAGCTTTCGTCGCATACTGATTATGTGGGAGCAGAAATCAAAAACGACAGCTTATCGCAAAAGCGAGCCCAATCTGTTGTAGACTATCTTATTTCAAAAAAAATAGCTAGCGATAGACTTGTAGCCAAAGGTTACGGCGAATCTACTCCAAAAACAATTAACTCTAAACTAGATAAAACATATAGTTTTTTACATAAAGGCAACGTTCTTCGCGAAGCATTTATTAAACGATTAAGTGCAGAAGAACAAGAAATTGCAAATCAGATAAACCGTAGAACAGAATTTAAGGTATTAACAATCGATTATAAGCAAAAGTAAGAATGAGCGAACGTTATCAGAAAAGAGGGGTTTCGGCAGCTAAAGAAGATGTGCATTCGGCCATTAAAAACATTGATAAAGGACTTTATCCCCAAGCATTTTGTAAAATTGTACCCGACATTTTGGGGGGTGATGATGAATACTGCAACATAATGCATGCTGATGGCGCAGGAACAAAATCATCTTTAGCATACATATACTGGCGCGAAACTGGCGACTTAAGCGTTTGGAAAGGTATTGCTCAGGATGCTCTTATTATGAATATTGATGATTTACTTTGCGTTGGTTCTACAGATAAAATTCTGGTTTCTTCTACAATTGGACGAAATAAAAACCTTATTCCGGCTGAAGTTATTGCTGCAATTATAAACGGAACAGAGGAACTACTCGATGATTTACGCTCACAAGGGATTAATATTTATTTAACGGGCGGCGAAACCGCTGACGTAGGCGATTTAGTTCGCACAATAATTGTAGATTCTACGGTTACAAGTCGCATGAAACGCAGCGATATAATCTCAAACCATAGAATACAAGATGGCGATGTAATTATTGGTTTGTCTTCTTTTGGACAAGCAACTTACGAAAAAGAATACAATGGCGGAATGGGCAGCAATGGACTTACTTCTGCACGCCACGATGTATTTGCCAACTATTTAGCTACAAAATATCC
Source organism: Bacteroidales bacterium (assembly GCA_030632545.1). GTDB lineage: Bacteria > Bacteroidota > Bacteroidia > Bacteroidales > DYOH01 > DYOH01. The sequence continues at coordinate 637 of DAOVUO010000490.1, read as the reverse complement.
CGAAAGTTTCGATGCTTTAGTTCCAAAAGACTTGGTTTACTCAGGAAATTACCAACTTACTCAGGAAATTGAAAAACTAGGTATAGATGCCGGAAAATTAGTACTCTCTCCTACCCGCACCTACGCTCCTGTTATCAAAAAAATACTAGATAGTTATCGCTCTCAAATTCATGGTATGGTACATTGTTCTGGTGGTGCTCAAACTAAAGTATTGCACTTTGTTGACAAACTACATATTGTAAAAGACAATTTATTTGAAATACCCCCACTTTTCCAAATCATTCAACAGGAATCAAAAACAGATTGGAAAGAAATGTACAAGGTTTTTAATATGGGACACAGATTTGAACTTTATGTTCCACAAGAAATTGCACAAGATATTATTGCTATTTCAAAATCGTTTAATATTGAGGCACAAATTGTAGGCAGATGCGAAGCTGCTAAAACAAAAAAGCTTACTATTCGCTCTGAATTTGGCGAATTTTTGTATTAAGTAATTGAGACGCTTACTTAAGTGCAACTTTTTCACAAAAATAAGTAGCTTATTAAAATCGTCATTCCGAGCGAAGCAAAGGAATCTCTGTATTAATTTTAGGATCGCTTCCTTCGTCGCGATGACGTATTTAACTACGATTGT
>DAOVUO010000291.1 GCA_030632545.1 Bacteroidales bacterium | reverse complement strand
AGTGTATTTCCTGATATTACTGCATCTAAAGCACCAACTTGAATATCTGTTCCATCTATAATAGCATCTGTAGATAGCCAAAGTTTAAAACCTGTTGTTTGAATATCTGCTAAAGCGTATGTGCCTTGCGTATTTAAATCAACAGCATTTAATTGTGTAGAAGCTGAATCTACATTTAGTTCAACAGCATATAAAACATTATTAGTTGAGCCTTGAGCTAAATTGATTGTTGATATACTTTGATCTGCTAATTGAATGTAAGGGATTGGAGCATTTACAGAAATGTCATCTATATAGAGGAGTTGTCCTAAGGAAGAGGTATGTTGAGCATAAATACCGAAATAGCTAGTGTTTGTGTGTGTGCTATTAATTGTTGGAGTGCCTTTTAATGCGAGGTTGTCAAAATCTCCGTCTATATCAACATAGATACTCCAAGTGCCGTTTGCTGCTCTTCTAATTTCAATTCCAGCAACTTCTTTTCCAATTTCAGTTTGCCAGTTCAGACCAGTATTTATCACTTCTGTTATGATGCCATTTGTAATTTCTAATAATTGCAGAATATCAGATGAGCCATTATAGTTTACTCCAAGAATGTAGCCATTAATTGTTGTGGGTGTATTCATTCCAATTGCATCTTGGTCGGCCATTAAAAATACAGACCAATAATTTCCTGATGAGGGTAAATAATTATAAAAGACTTGAAATCTCCATACAACTGTGTCTAGGCTAAGATTTAATGAACCTATAGGAATTGAAATTGCCTCGCTTGTTTCAATTCCTCCAATATTGTTTTGCAAACTATACGCTCCACCCAATGCTGTATTTGATTGGGCAATCCAACTACTGGCAGGTGTTTGTGTCCATTGACCTAAATCTGCGGTTTCAAAATCTTGGTTAATTTGTCCTTGTAATAGTACGGGAAAAAGTAATGCGAGTGCAATAATAAGGCGTTTCATATTAATTTGTTCTAATATTTTGGCTAAAAATAAACAAAATGTGTTGAAAAAGATTAGCTTTTATTTTATCTGAAAAAATAGTAGTGATTTTATTATTTGCTTTCCTTATAAACTTGCTTATCTTCGTACTTCAAATGCTTATTATTGACGCATTAAAGTAATAATTATTACAAATTTTAAAGAGAAGATTATGAAAAAAATGATTTTAGGAATTGCCTTATTGGGCTTATTCACAATAGGCTGTGGCGAAAAGGGAAGTGATGAAACTTCTTCTTCTGAAACAGAGAATGTTGAGTTAGTAAAGGACGTAAGTTCTATGGATTCTGCGGCTACTGAAATTGAAAATGTAAAAAATGAAATTGACGAATCTGCTAGTAAGTTAGAAGAGTCACTTAATGATTTATAAAAGGATTTATAAAAGATTAAAAATTACGAAATAATGAAAAAGTTAATGAGATTCGTTTTAACAATTAGCCTTATAATGTTTATAAGCAATGTGTCGTTTGCTCAAAACGAAAAGGGAAAGTCGAATAAAGAGAAAGAAAAAACTGAAAAGCATCAAAATAAGGAGAAAAAGGAGAAAAAAGAACATAAAGGAAAAAAGGAAGAAACAGAAGAAACAGAAGAGAAAGAAAAAACTAAGAAAAAAGAAAAGACTGAAAAAAAGGAAGAAGTCGAGGAGTCTGAGGAAAAAGAGAATAATGGTAATGCTTATGGCAAAAATAAGGGTGAGCTAAAAGGTAAGGAATTTGGTGAAGAACGTGCTCGCAATGCTAAGCTTAATAAGGAACAAAAACAAACAGAATTAGATAATTCTGTTGACGAAGGTGAGACGAAAGTAAAAGAGGCAAAGGAAAAAATAAAAAAGGCAAAGGTGAATCTCGAAAAGGAGAAGCAAGAAGGGAAAATTTCGGATGAGGATTATAAAAACAAAAAGGAGAAAATTGATAAAGCCGAAAAAAATGTAAAGGAGCTAGAGGGGAAGTTAGAAAAAGGCAAGAGTACAAAAAAGAGTTCTAAGTAAGTGATTTAATAATATACTCAAAAGAAAGCTTCGTGCCTATCATAAGTAACATTTATTTATGTTTGTTATGCTGAGGGACGATGTTTTCTTTTGAATGTTTTAGTTTATTTCACTAAACTAGGGACATCGGAACCATCAACAGAGAAATCATATCTTATTCCATTGATTTCAAAATATCCAACATTTGAAAGAGATTGTGCTTGAATTATTTCATAATGAAAGTTTATTTGAAATGTTTTATCATTTTCTTCACCGCTTAAATTCCCATCATAAGTCATTACATATTGACCATTATATGAATCCATTAAGCCAATAACATAGCCTGCACCGTTTAAAGTGAAGTTACTTATTGGCATGGAATATGACCCAAAACTTATATTTGTAGGCATATAATTATCAAATAGGAGATCAACTTTTCCTTGATACTGAGCATTCATAATATCAGCGGAATATTCATAATTTACTTCAACCGCACCATTTTCATAAGTATTACTTTGCTTTAAAGCATACTGATTAAAAATCATATAACAACGTAAATTAAGCTCAATTGCTTCGCTTTCACTATAATCAGAAAGTTCAGTATCATTGTTTTTTTCGCAGTTTAGTAGCAGAAAAATTATAATTATGAAAAGATAGTTTATTTTTTTCATGATTGATTTTTTTGATTAAAAAACTGAACTATTCTTAAATTTTAAGGTAGAACTTAATCGCAAGCACTAACTTATACAAATTAATGAATTTTATAGAAAATAGCAAATACCGATTATACAAATTCTGATTCATGCAAAAAAACTGTGTGCATATTTTTGATGCAATTTTTTAATAAGAGTTGTATTTGGATTTGTTTTTTTTCAAAAAGTAAACTAACTTGTGATAAATATTTGTATGAGTATAGTTTATATTTTGTAATAAATAGTCAACAAAAGAAAGTATTATGGATAAAATACCGCCAAAAGGCAGAAAAGAGTGGAGTGAGTTACTTAATGGACAATTGGAAGTGAAATTAAGTAACTTTTTTTTTCAAATGAAAGTTACGAATGCTAAATCTCAGGTTAAAGAAGGTAAAGTAACTATAGCTGAAGCTGTAGATGAGATTTACAGCTTATGTGAAAAGTACTATAAAGCTAGTAATATGCCTGAGGATTTACAGAAGATCTTTAAATTAGAATTAGACCCAAAAACAAGAAATTTAGTATTATAAAAAAATTATGGAGAATAAATTATATCCCGTAGACAAAGTAATAGAATTAATTGAAGGAGGAAAATTATTATCTCTTGCTGGTGATGAGAAGGTTTTATCCAAGTTACCTAAAGGAAATTGGATTGCAGGTACAATTCCTTATTTTATGGATGTAGAAAAAGGTTTGTTTAATCAAGAGCAAATTTTTGTAAATGAATTAAGCAATTTTGAAGGTAATTTTTCTATAAAATCATATAATGTAGATACTATTGATAATATTGTAAAGGATTCGTACGAAAATGGGTATACAATGCTCATAATTCCACCATTTAAAGAAATACATGAAAAATATGCACTTCATGCTGGTGATATTAATGGTTTATATAATAATCCTGTTATAGGCTGGATTGCAGGAATGGATTTGTCATCTGAAGATGTTCCAAAAACTTTTAATGGATACGATTTAAATTCTTATGAGGATGAAGCAGTAGTTATTCACGTTAAACTACCAGAAAGCAAATTTGCGCAAGTTCAAATTGTGAATATATTTGAGAAAAATGAGCAAAGTGATGAAATACGGTTTTTAAATGATGGTTTTGAATGTGAAGAATGTTTGATAAATGGTAAAAAAGAGAATTTGTTTGATTATATATCACGAAATAAAATTGAGATTAAAAATCCATTAATTGCCGATTATTCTGGAGCACATATAAATGTTAGTTTTAAAGAAGTTGCAGATGGAAAAGTTAGTTTTTATGCTCCTTTTTTTAAGAGTAAAACGTATCGGTTTTCGAAATCAATTGATAATTACATAACTAAATTTGAGCAGAGTGTTCCAATTATGGATACGCCCATTGAATTTTCTTGTAATTGTATTTTAAATTATTTGTATGGTGAATTAGAAAATAAAAAAATAAAGAATACAATAGGGCCAATAACTTTTGGCGAAATTGCTTATAATTTATTGAATCAAACTCTTGTTTATCTGGTTATATCTGATAACTAGTTCCGAAGCGTTTCCATGTTACGAAAATTTATTTTCGTAACATGGGAATCGTGTGGCATTGTTTACTCCCGAATAAATTGGGTATACTAAAAAAAAACTTTCCTGATGTTAGGGACATTTCTCACAGGCTTTAAACCCGCATGGATGCACCATACACAGTTTACTGTGATAAGCTACTAATGGTGGAACATGAGCTTAAATCAGAAAATTTACGTGAATTCACTTTTCGTAAGTTTCAGTCTAATAGTTAATTATATGATTTTTTGTTGCAATCGATATGTGCTTGAGTTTATTATCATTATAATAACAGGAAGTATTTCAGAGGGATAATTACAATATCGTTGTGAAGTTCAATTTTATCAATTTTTGAATTAATAACAATT
>DAOVUO010000112.1 GCA_030632545.1 Bacteroidales bacterium | reverse complement strand
CCAATCGTCAATCGTCAATCATAAATCGTCAATCAAATACTCTTGCGCCAGCCAAATAATAAATAGTAAATAATAATTAGTAAATATAAAGCGTTAGCCAAATCATCAATCGTCAATCGTAAATCGTAAATCGTCAATCGTAAATCATCAATCCCAAAGCATCGTTTTGTAAGCAAGTATATAATAAGTACTTTTGTGGCCAAATTAAATGAAAAAGCATTGAAAAATTTCAAGGAATTAGGCATAAGCAATGGGTTTATTAAAGGATTAAATGAGCTCAATATAATTATACCCACACAAATACAGGCTAAAGTTATTCCACTTTTATTAAATACTGATACCGATCTTGTAGGACAGGCTCAAACTGGAACTGGAAAAACGGCTGCTTATGGTTTGCCTTTACTTTATAAAATTGAGCCTAAGCGAAAAAATGTTCAAGCACTAATACTTTGTCCTACACGAGAATTAGGACAGCAAGTAGCTAAACAATTGTTTAAGTACACAAAGTATACGGATAAAATTTATACAGAAGCAGTATACGGAGGTGCTCCTATTGATATTCAAATAAGTGCTTTATCCAGACCAACGCACATTATTGTTGCTACTCCTGGTCGTTTGATTGATTTGGTGAAGCGGAAGGCAGTTGATTTATCTTATGTAAAAACTGTTGTTTTAGATGAGGCAGATGAAATGCTGAGCATGGGTTTTAAAAAGGAATTGGATGAAATTTTGAGTTTTACTTCGAGTGCCAAGAATAAGTGGCTTTTTTCTGCAACTATTCCTCACGAGATAAAGCGTATTATTAATCAGCACTTATCGGATAATGCACATAGAATTGTACTTAGCGAGCGAAATGTGGTAAATAAAAATATTGATCATAAATACCTTATTTGCGACGAAAGCGAGAAACTATTTGTTTTATTACAGTTCCTGAAAGCGGAAAAAGAGAACCGTGGAATTGTATTCTGTAAAACCAAAGTGGCTACAAAGCGTCTAGCAAAGCAGCTTATTGCTAAAAATATGTCTACAGATGCACTTCATGGTGATTTGTTGCAAAAGGAACGTGATAAGGTAATGAGAGCGTTTAAAAACGGCAATCTTAAATTACTTGTGACTACTGATATTGCTGCTAGAGGAATTGATGTGGAAGGACTTTCTTATGTAGTACATTATCAATTGCCTGATAAAGAAGAATATTACACCCATAGAAGCGGTAGAACTGCTAGAGCCGGAAAAGAAGGTCTTTCGCTTTGTATTGTGACAAGTCAGGAAGTTAAGCAAATTAGGTATTTTGAAAAAGCACTAAGTATTAGCTTTAAGCAAATTAGACAGGTGAAGTAGTTGATTTACGATTTATGATTGACGATTGCCGATTGACGATTGATGATTGACGATTGACGATTGACGATTGGGCTAACGCAAGCCATTTATCATTTATCATTCACCATTCACCATTAATCATTAATCAATGACCAACCAACAACTTTTTATTTTGGAATAGTAAAGCAAACCAATGTTCCTTTCCCTACTTCGCTTTCTACCCATATTTCTCCGCCATGTTTTTCCACAAACTCTTTACACAATATTAAGCCTAATCCTGTTCCTGTTTCACTATCAGTGCCTTCTGTAGAAATATTTTCAGAAATTTGAAATAATTTGGCTTGTGTTTCTTCTGGAATTCCAACACCAGTGTCTGTTACAATAATTTTTGTAAATTCCTTATTCTTTTCATCTACAATCAAACTTTCATTTATTGTAACCTCACCATTTTTTGGAGTAAATTTTATGGCATTTGATATTAAATTTCGGATAATAGAGGAAATCATATCCTTATCTGCATTAATATTAATGTTTTTTGTAATCTGACAATTTAGTTTTATTGATTTACTATTGGCTGATTGGCTTGAGAACTCAATAGCATCTTTGGATAGTAAATAGAGGTTTATCTTTTCAGGCTTAAATTCCATTTTACCACGTTGGGATTTTGACCATGTGAGTAAATTTTCGAGTAATTTATATGTGTTTTGAACGCCCTCATTAATAATTCCTAAAATTTCTTTTTGTTTTTTAGTATTATATTTATCAAAGTTTTTATTTATCAGACTCGAGAAACCTATAATTGAATTAAATGGGCTTTTTAAGTCGTGGGCTATTATTGAGAAGAATTTGTCTTTTGTTTTATTACTTTCTAATAATTTTGCTTCACTTTTTATCAGTGCCTTCTCTGCGTTTAATCTTTGTTCAATTTCTAGTTCAAGATTACTTATTGATGTAGTTGTTTTTTCTAGTTCTTCCGACATTTTATTGAATGCTTGGCCTAATAATCCAATGTCATCATTTCGTGTGATGGTAATACGTGTACTAAAATCTGTTTTAGCTATTTTTTCTGTTTGTTCTATTAATTGTTTTAGTGGTTTGGTGCTTAGCTTACTAATCATAAAAGCAACAAAGGCTAATGCAATAGTTAATAAAATGCCTGTTACTAAAATACTGATACGAATTTTTTTAATTGAACCTAAGGCTACGTCTTGATTTCGATAATTAATAATGTACCACGATTCGCCTGAGTTACCTTTTTTGTGGTCTACTGATTCAAAAGAGCCACCAAAAATGTGAGTTTTATTATTATTTGACGTTATATCTATTTCCGACATTGCTATTATTTGGTTAGCACGAGAATTTTCGTGAATAAAAGCTTGTTTGTTGCCAGTTTGTATTTTCTTATACAAATAAGAGGAAATGCGAGTACTTAGCGGTGGATTTTCGTTATCAAAAATAATTTCACCTCCGCTTCTGACAAGATTAAATTTCATGTATTTCTCATTATGCGTATTTAAAATCATTTTATTTATTGCACCCATTATATTTAGGTTCACTTTTAGTATTCCAATTATTTCGTTGTTTTCTTTAATTGGAATAACTATGCCTAGTACATATCCTTTCACACTGGCATCATAACCACGATCGTCGAAAAAAATAGCACCCTTGCCCTTATTAAATGCCCCTTTCCACCAGTATTTGTGAGCGTGCGCAAGTGTAGTTAGCTTTGCTGTTGCAGCTATAATAACACCATATTTATTTGTTACGAAAATTTCGCCATACTCTCCTGGTAGATTATTTTGTTGTTCTTTTAAAAACTGTGCTACGCTATTGTTTGTAATATTAAGAATAAATGCATCATTCTCGTCCTGAGTTGCTTTCCATTTTTTGTTTTGCTGATTAATTATTTCAGTTCTTTTTATATCAGATAATAGAGCAAAGCTATTATTGCTTTTTTTCAATGTTTTTTTAAATGTAGGAGTAATGGAAAGGGTTTGGTTTATTTTTACTTTTTCTATTAGAAGTTGTTCAAAATTTAAAGACATTTCGCTAGCAATAGAATTGGAATGATTTAACTCGTTTTGTAAGTTAACTTTATAATTATATTCATAACTAACAAAAAAAACAATTAATAGAATAAATAGACCTAATATGAATATATTAAATGCCAGTTTAGTTTCGAATTTCATGTGTTTTTATTTTATTACCAATTATCATTTGATTTACGATTTATGATTGACGATTGACGATTGGGGCTAACGCAAGAGTTTTTATGATTTACGATTTATGATTGACGATTGACGATTGGGCTAACGCAAGCCATTTATCAATTACCATTTATCAATCACCAATTATCAATCACCAATCACCAATTACCATTTGATTTACGATTTATTATTGGGCTAACGCAAGCCATTTATCATTTATCATTTGAATTATTTACCAATAACCAATAACCCATAACCCATTACCCATTCAAAACAAATATCTTTTTATTTTAAAAATTTATTTATAATATTTTTCAATGTTTCTTCGTTTGTTGGCTTTGAAATAAAACCGTCGCAACCAGACTTATATGCTTCGTTTTTTTCCTCATCGCTTGTGTAAGCTGTTTGGGCAATTATAGGCAAATTGGGTCTAAATTCTTTTATTTGCTTTGTTGCATCAAAACCCGACATTATTGGCATTTTTAAATCCATAAGAACAATGTCGATATCAGTATTTTTTTTACATATATCAATAGCTTCTATTCCGTGCTTGGCACGCAGAGTTTTTATATTTAATTCAAAATCTTCTAATACAGTTTTTAAGTATTGGAAATTAATTTTTTCATCTTCTGCAATCAGAATAGTGTATTTATTTATTGTTTTTTCTACTTTGCCTTGGTAATGAGTTTGCGGATTACTAATTGCCGATTGCTGTTCTTTAGTTTTTTGCTGCTGTTTATTTGCTGGTTTATAAGGAATTGTGATAAAGAATGTTGTTCCTGTTCCTTTTTCCGATTCAAGAGTAATTTTGCCACCAAGTAATAGAGCATTTTCATTGGCAATGGATAAACCTAATCCTAGCCCACCAACTTTTTTAGACAATTCTTTTTCTTCTTGCGAAAAGCGTTTGAATATTATTTCTTGGTTTTCTTGTTTTATACCAATTCCAGTATCTTTTACGTAAATTTCAACTAGGTGATATGGGCTGTCATCTGGTTTTATAATCTTATAGCCAAATTCAATAAAACCTTTGAATGTATATTTAAGTGCATTTTCTAATAAATTATTAAGTATTTTATTTAGTTTTTCCTTATCTGTTACTATTGTACAATCTTTGTCCGAAAGTCCTTTTTTGTGATATAATGCTATGTTTTTAAGTTTTGCTATTGAATCAAAAAACGTGAATTGTTCTTCTATTAATTCGTTGAGGCAGATTTGTTCTTCAATAACATCTACTTGTTTTGCACCAAGTTTTGACATTTCTAAAATATCGTCGATAATATGTAAGAGCTGTTTTCCACTGCTTTGAACAATGTCTACATATTTCTTGCGTTTTTCGTGTGATAAATTTTCTTTGTTAAGGAATTTTGAAAAGCCTAAAATTCCGTTCATTGGCGTTCTTATTTCGTGCGACATATTATTGAAGAATTCGGTTTTTAGTTGGTCGCTTTCTTCGGCACGCTCCTTTGCTACAATTAGTTCTTGTTCCGTTTTCTTTTGTTCCGTGATATCAATAATGAGTGCTAAAAAAAACATTCTATCATTATCAATAAACTTACTCAGGTTTATATCAATTGGGTATTGTGATTTATCTTTTCGCTGATGAATTGTTTCAAATTGCAAGTTATTACGTTCACCATTTTTAAGTGGTAAAATTATTTTATTAAATCTCTCAATCGAATAATTAGGCTTTAAATCTGCAGGAGTCATTGAATTAAGCTCTTCTAGTGTGTAGCCTATGTTTTGGATTGCCCCATTATTAGCATAAGAAAATTTTAAATTTTCAGCATCAAATATATATACTTCGTTAATGCTTTTTTCAATGGCAGTATTTAACTTTATTAATTCGGCTTCTGCTTTTTTTTGTTCAGTAATGTCTTCTCCCGAGAAAAGAATATTAGTAATTTGTGATTCGCTATTTTTGATTATTGTATTATGAAATGCAATAAGTTTGATTTTATTATTATTGGCTATTACCTTATTTTCGTAGTATTCAACAGGATTAATTTCTCCATTCATTAGCTTTTGAAATACACTAAATATTTCATTACGAATATTCTCTGGAACACACAAATCAAACCAGTTTTTATTTATAATTTCATCATGAGCGTATCCTAATATTTCACACCCTTTTTTATTTATAAGAGTAATATCACCTTTTTTATTTAAAACAATAAACATAACACCTGCAACATTAAAATATTTTTGAGCCATGTTCTTTTCCTTTTGCAGGTCTTGTTCTACTCTTTTTCTTGCAGTAATATCTCTGTGCGAGCCAAACATTCGGATAATATCACCTTTTTCATTTTTTAATACTTCAGATCGTGTTTGTATCCATATATAAGAACCATTTTTATGTCGAAATCTAAATTCTGAAATATATTTTCCTACTGGATTTTTCAGATAATCGTTTATTTTTTTGTTTGTCTCATCATATTCGTCGGGATGTAGATGATTTTGCCAAGTAGCAAAACTATTATCTAATTCATTCTCTTTATATCCAATTTGTTTTTTCCATAATTTACTATAAAATATTGTATCAGTTTCTACGTCCCAATCCCAAATTCCTAAATTAGTAGCTGCAACAACTAGTTTATGTCTTTTGTCGCTTTTTTCTGCAAGTTCTTTAGCCTCTAAAATTTTTTCGTTTTGAGATTTGTATTCTTCATTTAGTGCTGCGTATTCCTCATTTTGTTTTTGTAGTGAATGTTCTGTTTTCTTGAGGTCGGTAATATCACGAAATATCTCCAGTTTCAGCAAGTTCCCATCAATACCTTTGATGGGAGTGTCAATTAAATCATAAGTGCGCTTATTTTTAGATGAATACCATTCCCAACGTACGGTTTTTCCTTTAAAAACCTCTGTATTGTTACACCATGTACATACACTTTTTCTATTATGTAAATATTCATAACATTTTAGTCCATTATAATTACCAAAATCTTTAGTAAGCACAGGATTTACATATAGTATATCAAGTTGTTGGTTTACAATATAAACACCATCTGTCATTGCCTCAAAAATATTGCTTAAGTTTTTTTCTTCAATATTTAAAGCCTGTTTTATCTTTTTTATGTCAGTATTATCGTTGTAAGTTGTAACTTTTGAACCATTGTCGAGAAGTACGTTTTTAATAGTATAGTAATTATTTGTAACAGGATGTTGTAATTCATGAGTAATGATTTCTTTCTTTTTTAGTTTTTTGAAAACACACCATTCGCATATTTTAGTTTTATTATATATAGCCTTATAACATTTTTGCCCAGTTTTGTCACCACCAAGCATTTTAATCATTGGCTTATTTAGGTATTTTATTATATAATCGGGTGAGTTAATGTAAATTCCATCAGATAGAGTATTTATAACTTCCTCATGTCCATTATTACAAATTTCAGCTTTTTCTTTACGCAAAAATTCAATTTCTTTTTCTAAGTCTTTATAGCTTGGTTTTTGCTTCATCGCTTTGCTGATATTGTATTAGGTCAATAATTTATTAAATTTCATCTAACTTGCAGTTTATTAATGGATAAAGAGCGTATAGTTAGTAATCGAATAAAAAAATGTCAAAACTTTTGTTATTACACAATTGGCATTAATTCATTTGGTCTATTTATCAAAAAAAACATTTTTCGTGATAAGGGAATAAAGGTACTAAATAATTATAAATAATCAATTACTATAGGGCAAACGCATGAAAAAAAGAGAAATGCGTCCGATTTGTTATTTGTCTAAAATGCAGTTAGTTCGGGACTAAATTTTGAAATTTATGTTAGTAAGCTTACTTGTTTTTATAGTTTATTTTCTGCTTAGCATGAAAATATAGAATAAGGTTTTCTCTACTATAAAAACCTTATTTTAAGAGTTTTAACCTTAGTAGAAAAAATATATGTAACAAATATAACCTTATTACCTTATTCTAATTTTTCAATTATTAATGCTATTAAAATACTTATAACCACGTAATTAAATGATTGCTTTTTTTGTTTTGGTAAATTGAAAATAAATTATTACCTTTAATAAAGATTATT
>DAOVUO010000316.1 GCA_030632545.1 Bacteroidales bacterium | reverse complement strand
TTTAAGCTTTTGTTTGAATAGGAATAATCTCCAAATTCATCATAAAATTTAGTGTAATATAAAGAAACTGGCTCTGTTTGGCTGTGTAGTCCAAAACCATAACTTATTGCCTGATTTTCAACAAAGTTCCACCTTATTCCCAATCGGGGCTCAATAGTAATTTCTTTGTTCAAAAGAAAATATTGACTATGAAAACCTGCATTTAATGTAGTTTTTTCATTTAATCTATGTTTCCAATTAATATAAGCTTGGGATAAATTTGTTTGTCCATTATTCTCAATAAATGGTGTGAGTTTTCCTAATTCATTAGTTTGATTTGCCGAAAGATTAAATCCCATAATGCTATGAATATAACCAATTCGCAGAGTATTTTTTATATTAAATTTATGATTTAACTTTATTGAAAACCTCAGATAGTCGTAATTGATATTTTCGTCATATATTCTATCTGTTTCATAATTATTATTAAGCGAATCCTGATATATTGAGTTTTGTTCAATATTTAATAGTGTTACGGAGTGTAAGTATGTTTTATGATTTGGAAAAACATACATGTTTTTGATACCAATTGCAGCAGTTTGGTGTAATTCAAACTCTTCGCGCCAATCACTTGGATAATACCATAGGCTTGAATCTTTTATTGCTTTTTCGCCTGCATTACTAATTCCGCCAAGTCCGAAAACAGTAAATGCACCAAATTTATTTGTTTGCAATTTAAAATTAAAGGCAATATCCTGAAATGTTGGGGTGATAGTATTATCTACAAGGTTAAATCCTATATTTTCAAGCATCGAAAGGGTTGAATATCGGTAATTTATTAAGTATGAATTATTATTATTTTGCCCCAAAGGACCTTCAGCAGCAGCTTCTACACCAATAGCACCAAGTTTTAAAGCAAATTCATGATTATCTTTATTTCCCTCTCGTAAATTTAAATCAAAAACGCCCGATATTGCATTTCCATATTCGGAAGGAAAAGCACCTGTAAAAAAATCAGAATTTGATATTATATCTGAGGTAATTATACTAATTCCACCACCTGAAGAGCCATCGCCACGAGGGAAATGATTTGGATTGGAAACCTCAATGCCTTCAATTCGCCATAATAATCCTCTCGGCGAGTTTCCTCGAATAACAATTTCATTTGTTTCGCCATTTAAAGAGCTTACTCCTGCAAAGGCCGTTACCATTCTCGAAAGGTCGTTAAAACCCCCTGCAAAGCGATTGCTTTCTTCTACGGAAAAAGTACGGGCACTTACAAGAGCAATATTACTAAGTGTTCTAGCTTTTTCATTGTTTCCGTAAACTATAATCTCGTCTTTAGTGTAAAATTTTTCCTGAAGCTGAATGTTTAACACCAACTCCTTTCCCGAACTTAGCAATACATCATAAATAAATTGTTCTTCGTAACCCAGATAAGATATTTTTAGTGAATGCCTACCAATTGGAAGGTTTGTAATTTTAAAATTTCCGTTTTCATCTGTAACTCTACCTATTACAGGATTTGTTCCAAGTATAATTACGTTTGCATATACAAGAGGAGTTTTTGTTTCTACGTCAATAACTGAACCACTAATGGTTTGTGTAAGACTTTGTGCACTTGTAGTAAAAGGGAAAATAACTAGGAATACTGAAATAAGTATTATTCGACAATTTATATCTATTTCCATTATAATTTTATTTGAAAAACACTATGCAGTCGGTAGAGTGAAAATAAATTTACTTCCATTATCTACTTCACTTTCGACCCAAATTTTGCCATTATTTTTCTCCACAAATTCTTTACATAAAATTAAGCCTAAACCTGTTCCTGCCTCATTATTAGTTCCTTTTGTTGAAATGTTTTTTGTGATAGTAAATAATTTGGATATTTTCTTCTCCGAAATTCCAACACCACTATCTTTTATCGTTATTTTAATAAAGTTGTGTTTATTTTCCTTAATAATTTTGTGTGAGCTTATTTTTATCTGACCTCCTTCTGGTGTAAATTTAATGGCATTTGATATTAAGTTTCGTAAAACTGTCAGAACCATATTTTTGTCAGCTTTAATGTATACATTTTCTGTTATTAGATTTATTAATTTTATTGATTTATTCTTAGCCAATTGAGTCAATAGTTTATTTGTTTCTTCAGTTAATAAATACAGATTTTCATTTTCTGGATTAAACTCAATTGACCCACGCTGTGTATTTGCCCATAAGAGCAGATTTTCTAGTAATTTGTAGGTATTATTAATTTCATCATTTAAAATACCAAGGTATTCTTTTTGTCTATTTATATCAAAAGTGTCAAATTCGGCAACAAGTATTTCTGAGAAGCTTATCATAGCACTAAAAGGACTCTTTAAATCATGTGCTATAATGGAAAAAAACTTGTCTTTTGTGGCATTTAATTCTTTAAGTTGTGTATTTTGTTTTTGTATTTTCTCTTCAACTTTCTTGCGTTCTGTGATATCTCTGGCAATACCAAAAGTACCAATAATCTCTTCTGAGCTATCTCTTTTTGGCGACGTTTTATATCTATATACCCGTCCATCACTATGAGTAAGTGTATATTCTAGGTTTTCGCCATTTAGTATTCGTTTAAAAATGGCATTTACTTTATCTATGTCTTTTTTAGCATAAAGAGGCAAGAAAGACCTACCAATCATACTTTTTTGTGGCATGTCTGAATTAGTTATATTTGTTCTGTTTATATAAGTTAAGTTTCCCTTATTATCAGTTTCAAAGGCAATGTCCAGTAAGTTATTTAAAAAATTACTGTAGTTTTCTTCATTTTTTATAAGTGCTTGTTGTGCTATTGTTTTTGTATGTTTGGCTTTAGTTAGTCGCCATGATATAAATAATAAGCTTAACGATAGTAAAATAAATATAAATATAGTGTTTTTACGGCGTATATTGCGATTTGCAAATAAAAACTCTGAAGGGATGTAAGAAATTACTGTCCAATTATAGGCTTCCGCTTCAATTTCTTTTTTACTTGGCGAATAAGCTTGGTCTGAACCTGTGTTATATGTTTGTTTCTTGCTTATAGGATATATTGTTTTTATTGTGAACATCCCTTGTTGAGTTACAAATTGTGTTAATTTTTCATTTTCAGCTTTATGCCAAGCTTCGGGGTAGATGTTTGCAAAAGTTAGATGTTTTTTGTTCGGGTACATAAAACCCCACTCTTCTTCTTGGCATTTAGCTTTTATAAAATAACCATCACCATTTAGAAGCATTATATGTCTATTTATTGTTGAATTTGGATTGTTTGCAAGTTTATTGATAATTGTATTTCCAAAATAGTTTAGCAAAACAATTCCTTGTTTAACTCCTTTTTCATCAACTATAGGGGTTGCTATACGCATCATGGGTTTAATTGGTTGTTCAATTTCGCCATGCTCAATATTTAAATCCAATGGGGATATAAAAAAATCATTTTTATTTAATTTGAAGGTATTATTCAAATAGTAACGATTTTTTTTGTTTTGAAGTTCTTCTTTAGGAACAATTTGGGGATTATTATTATTGAAATTTATTCTAATAATTTCATCACCATCTTTGTTAATTAAGCGTACCTGGTCATATAGTTTTCTATATTTACAAATATTAAAAAAATCTTCTGATAAAGAGTTAATAGCTTTATCATTCGTTTTATTACTCCACAATTCTTTCATCTGGCTGTTTAATGTAAGAATCATTAAGTCGTTTTTTACTTGTAAAATATTTTCTTGTATGTTTTCCAATTTGCCATTTACAATACTATTCTCAATATTTTGTATTGATTTTAGTTCTGCTTTTTCTTGTGAAACTACAATTGTTAATGTGATACTGAATAGGAGAAAAAAGATAGGTATAAAATACTTAAGCGTTTTAAATAGAATTATGTATTGCTTAGTTTTTTTCATAATGATTACAATATTTTGACTACTTCAACTAAAGGTAAAGTAAATGTAAATTTACTGCCTTTATCCATCTCACTTTCAACCCAAATATTACCCCCATGTTTTTCTACAAATTCTTTGCATAATATTAATCCTAAGCCAGTTCCAATCTCTTTTTCAGTTCCTTTTGTTGATATATTTTCTGAAATTTCAAATAGTTTTTTTTGTTTTTCTATAGATATTCCAACACCATTGTCTTCTATCGATATTTTAATAAATTTCTGTTTATTTTCACCAATAAACTTGTTCGTATTTACTGATATTTCACCCTCTTTTGGCGTAAATTTAATGGCATTTGAAATCAAATTTCGTAAAATTCCTAGCAGCATGTTTTTGTCTGCTTTAACGTAAATATTTTCGTCTACATTAATT
>DAOVUO010000415.1 GCA_030632545.1 Bacteroidales bacterium | reverse complement strand
GTTTACAGGTAATTACTCATTCCGAAATGAAAAATGTACAATCAAATCATAAAACAAGCATGATGTTGAGTGATGTAAAAGTAAATACTGGTGTAGATGCTTCAAAATTCACAGAAAGAATGATGATGAGAGGAATATAAGCTATCGTTAAGTGTTGAATCAAAGGATGATATTTATTTTATTTATCATCCTTTGTTATAATGGATTAAGTGTTAATAGAGAGGATATAAGCAAATGAAAAAAATAGTTATATTATTAATAATTTTTGGTTTTACAGGTGTAGTAAAATCACAAACAACAGAATTTTCGGGTTTTGCTCGTAATTATATGGGCGCTTTGTACGAAAATGGCGATTTTACAATTATTCAGAATACATTTAATTTGAATGTTGCTAAAATGGGCGATAAAATTGCATTTAAGGTTAATCCTTTGGTTTATCATTATTGGGAAGATAGTATAGATTTGCGTATTAGAGAGCTTTATGTGGATTTGTATTTTGCCAATTTTGATTTGCGTATTGGTAAACAACAAGTAGTTTGGGGAAAAGCCGATGGTGTTTTTATTACGGATATAGTTTCGCCGCTAAATTTAACTGAATTTTTATTGCCAGATTTTGATGAAATCAGAACAGGTGTAAATGCAGTAAAGTTCGATTATTATATTGGAAATAACACTTTTGAGGCCATTTGGATTCCGCAATTTACTCCTACCGAAATGCCAAAATCAAATTCAATATGGGCGGTACAGCCCGATTTTCCTATTAGTCCAGTTTTTGATTGGTCAAAGGCGAATGTTGCGCCAAGTATGGAGAATAGTGAATTATTTACAAAATTTACAGCACTTACTTCGGCCATAGATTTTGAAATAATGGGTGGATATACTTGGGATGATAATCCTACAATGCACGTTCAAAAGCAATTTACAATGAATCCAGCTACAAATCAGCCTATGCTAACAGATTTGACAGTTACTCCTGAGTATCATAGAATATATGTAGGTGGTGGTTCATTTAGTACCGATATTAAAGGAATTGTAGTTAGAGGTGAATCTGCATATTATAGCGGAAAGTATTTCCAAACTGAAGACCCATTAGCGACTGATGCTTTGATTGAAAAGGATTATTTACATTATTTGGTAGGCTTAGATTTTAGTATCGGCGGTATTAAAATGAGTTCACAATTTATACAGCAATATATTTTAGACTATAATAGTGATATTTTACAGGAAGAGGCTGAAAATACTATGACTTTTTTGGCTAGATATGATGCTATGAGAGAAACCTTGCATTTTGAGTTTTTCTCATACATCGGATTGACTGGTGAAGATGCACTTATTAAACCTAAGATTACTTATGATTTTGAAGATGGTTTTTCTTTGCTTTTGGGTGCAAATATTTTTATTGGTGAAGAAACTGGTCGATTTGGACAATATCAAGATAATTCAATGATTTATACTAAGATAAAATATAATTTTTAGTTGGTTTTAATGCCTGTTCCTATTTTACGGACAGGCATTTTTTTATTACAAATAAATTTCAATTATTTCTACAGAATTTGTTTCTATTGTAATGTTTTTTAATTCAGCGGGGATTAAAACGGTTTCTCCTTTTGAAATAGTTTCTGTATGATTAAACTCGTCTTTTATTACGCAAGATCCATCCAAAACCATATAAATAATAAAGGAATCAAATTTTGTGTAATCCCTATGTATAGTTGCATCTAGCTTTAAGTAATTTGTACAAAATTCCTTAGTTCTATTGATTTCATTAATTTTATTGATTTCATTTTTATATTCAGTTCTAAAGTTTTTTGGTGAGTTAAAGTCAATTGCATCAAGGGCTAAATCGGTATGTAATTCTCTGTAATTTCCTTTGTTATCTACTCTATTCCAATCGTGTATTCTATACGTAATGTCAGATGTTTGCTGAATTTCTGCTAATAAAATACCTTTTCCTATTGTGTGAACTCTACCTGCCGGAATTTCGTGAAGTGAACCTTTTATTGCTGGTTCTTTGTGGAGTATTTGTTCAATATTTTGTTTTTCTAATGATTCGGTATAATCTTTTTTTGTGATTTTTTTATTAAAACCAAAGTATAATTTAGCATTTTTTTCGGCCTGAATAATATACCACATTTCGTTTTTACCAAAGGCATTATGACGTTTTTTTGCAAGTTCGTTGTTTGGATGAACTTGTATAGATAGCACATCTGCCGCTTCAAGGAATTTTATTAAAATTGGGAACTCAATACCAAATTTATTGTACACTTTTTCGCCTACCAAGTCGCCCATATAAATTTCTATCAATTCCTGGATGTTATTTCCTTGTAAAAAGCCATTACTTATAACCGATAGATTATCTTGAACGGCTGAGATTTCCCAACTTTCACCAATATTTTTATTTTTTGGAATATCTTTATTTAAAATTGTATTTAGTTTTTGTCCACCCCATATTTTTTCTTTATATATAGGCGTAAATTTAATTGGATACAGCATTTAGTTTGATGTTTGTTATCAACAAGCAAAATTATGATAGTTTTTTCCAATGCCAAAATAAATCTTGGATTAAGAGTGCTTTCTAAACGAAGTGATGGTTTTCATAATATTGAAACTATTTATTATCCTATTCCAATTTACGATAGTATTGAAATAAAGGAATCAGACACAGATATATTCACTCAAAGTGGTTTTATTCCTGATGTTTGTCCTGAACAAAATTTAGTAATGCTTGCATTGTCTCTGTTGCGTAGGAAATTTCAGATACCTCAATTAAGAATTCATTTACATAAAGAAATTCCGATTGGTGCTGGATTAGGTGGCGGTTCATCCAATGCGGCTTATATGTTAAAGGCTATTAATAATAAGTTTCGTTTGAATATAGATTTAGCAGTATTAGCTAACTTGGCTTTAGAATTAGGTAGTGATGTGCCATTTTTTATTGAAAACTTGCCTGTTAGGGCATTAGAAAGAGGAAATGTTTTTAGGGAAACTGAATTGCAGCTTAGTAATTATTATGTTTTAATCGTTTATCCTGCTATTTTTATCTCAACACGATTGGCTTTTTACGGTTTAAAGCAGAAAAAAGGAAATCCTGAAATTATTACTCTAAATGGATTTAGTTTTGATGGTGTAAATGATTTTGAGACCTCGTTTTTTCACAAATTTCCATTGCTTAATCGTCTGAAATATGATATGTATTTGCACGGAGCTCGATATGCTTCTATGAGTGGAAGTGGCTCGAGCATATTCGGAATTTTTGATAAAAAACCCAATTTGTCTTTTGTGAAGAATTGTTTTTATTGGCGTTTAATTAAATTTTAAAT
>DAOVUO010000561.1 GCA_030632545.1 Bacteroidales bacterium | reverse complement strand
GGCAAAATTGGGTGTAAGTTTAAGTCTCTTTACTACACGTAAACTAAGTACAATTTCTTTGGCCGAATCGTTGCTTAAAAATTTACCCGAATATAGTTTATAATAGGGTGGATAATCTTTTAGTGCAGATGGAAGCACAGTAATATTTCCGCCTTGCTTTGCAGATTGATATTTAAGTTGACCAACAAAACTTTCTGAAGTATACGCAATATCAATATGTTCAAGTGCTTCAATTTGTTTTACTGTTCCATGAGTAATTTTTATTGTATCATTTTTATCTACATCATCACCCAAATTAAGAATATCTGTAATCTCACCTTTTGTAATGGTTATCATGGTGAAAATATCATTATTGAGGATACTTTCAGTAGCACTTTTCTCCATTCCAGCCCCAAAGGATAGCATTGAGCTTAATGCGCCAATGCCAATAACAACACCAAGTATGGTTAAAGAGGCTCTTAGTTTATTTCGGCGCAAATTTTCAAGTGAATGAACTACTATTTCCCAAAATTTCATTTGTTTGTTTTTAGTAAGGAGTAATTATAATACTTTGTTAAGTTTTAAGTTTTGAGTGCTAAGTTTTAAGCTAAAATGTCAATAAATTCAACTACCTGACCATCTTTAAGTCTAATTATCTTATTGCATGCAGATTGTGCCATTTCTAAATCGTGAGTTACCATTACAATAGTCATATTTTGCTGCTCGTTAAGTTGTTTCAAAAGCAAAAGAATACTATCGGAAGTTTGCGAATCAAGATTACCAGTTGGCTCATCGGCTAAAAGAAGAAGTGGTTTATTTGCAATTGCTCGTGTAATTGCCACTCTTTGAGCTTCACCACCCGAAAGTTCGCCAGGAAGATGCTCGCCTCGTTCGCTTAGTCCAATCTGATTCAGTAATTTTTGAGCAATTTGTTTACGCACCGATTTTTTATGTCCACCAAATGCTAAAGCTAGAGCCACATTGTCGATAGCCGAATAGCTTTTAATTAAGTTAAATGCCTGAAAAATCATTCCTATTTTTCGCAAACGAAATTGAGCTAATTCCTTTCTATTGAGTTGCGATAAATCAAGTTTATCAACAATTATTTTGCCTGCTTGTATTGTATCTAACCCACCTAAAAGGTGCATTAAGGTAGACTTTCCAGAACCACTTCGGCCAACTATTCCAATAAAATCACCTTGCTGAATTGTAATATTTACTTCTTTTAAGGCTTCTATTTTGTTTTCTCCTCGGTAATAAGTTTTAGATAGATTTGTTATTTCTATAAAGCTAGACATAAATTATGTATTTCTTTGGTGCGCAAAAATAATTGTTTTATTCAGAATATAAAATATTGTACAAGCTTTAGCTTATATCAATTTGTTTTTTTAATAATTCATAGAAAATGATTATTTTAGCTTAAAAATTTAGTTATGAATATAAAATTGCTTTTTTTTCCTGTTTTATTCTTGCTTATGTTCATGTTTCAAGCATGCGAAAAAGAAAAAGAAGAAACCTACATTGATATAGAGCCAGTTTTCACTAATCACACAAAAGATAATGGACTAATCAGCAGTTATGTAACATCAATTGTTATTAGTTCAGAAAATATAATTTGGGCAGGATC
>DAOVUO010000019.1 GCA_030632545.1 Bacteroidales bacterium | reverse complement strand
GTTTGCCATTATTTTTTAAAGTCTCGTAATACAACGATTCCTCCTGTATTTTACTACGTTGATACATGGTTTCCATTGCCGAAAGCACACCACCACGCTCTGTTATTCTGTCAAACTCTTTTAGTACAGCCTCTTCTACTAGGTCTGTAAGTTCATCAATAATAAATGAGCCTTGCCACGGATTTTCGTTTTTAGACAAACCAAACTCATGGTTTATAATCATTTGTATAGCCACTGCCCTACGTACCGATTCTTCGGTTGGTGTAGTAATAGCCTCATCGTAAGCATTTGTGTGTAAGCTGTTACAGTTATCGAAAACGGCATAAAGTGCTTGTAATGTAGTTCGTATATCGTTAAAATCTATCTCTTGCGAATGCAGCGAACGCCCAGATGTTTGGATATGGTATTTTAGCTTTTGTGAGCGAGAATCGCCTTTATATTTTAATTTCATTGCTTTAGCCCATATTAATCGAGCAACTTTACCAAGTACCGAATACTCAGGATCAACACCATTGCTAAAGAAAAACGATAAATTAGGAGCAAAATCATCAATTTTCATTCCTCTAGCCAGATAGTACTCCACAAATGTAAAGCCATTAGCCAATGTAAAAGCCAATTGCGATATTGGATTTGCTCCTGCCTCAGCTATATGATAACCAGAAATAGATACTGAGTAAAAATTACGTACTTTATTGTTTGTAAAATACTCCTGCACATCGCCCATTAGCTTAAGCGAGAAATCGGTAGAGAAAATACAGGTATTTTGCGCCTGATCTTCTTTCAAAATATCTGCCTGAACTGTTCCTCGTACTCGCGAAATGGTTTCTGTTTTTATCCTTTGATAAATATCTACAGGTAAAACCTCATCGCCTGTTACACCAAGAAGCATCAAGCCCAAACCATTATTTCCATCAGGCAATTTACCCTGATAACTAGGTCGTTTAGTTCCTTTTTGCTTATATATATCGTCAATTATTTTATTTGCTTGCGCTTCTAAACCATTGGCTTTAATATAAATTTCGCACTGTTGGTCGATGGCGGCATTCATAAAAAAGGCTGTCATCATGGGTGCAGGGCCATTAATAGTCATAGATACTGATGTTTTTGGGGCAGATAAATCAAAACCCGAATACAGTTTTTTCGCATCATCTAAACAAGCAATTGAAACTCCCGAATTACCAATTTTACCGTAAATATCAGGTCGCATATCTGGGTCTTCGCCGTATAATGTTACAGAATCAAAGGCCGTTGACAATCTGTTAGCTGGCATTCCCTGCGATAAATAATGAAAACGCTTATTTGTCCTCTCTGGGCCACCTTCTCCCGCAAACATTCTTATTGGGTCTTCGGCCTCACGTTTAAATGGAAATACACCTGCTGCATACGGAAATTCGCCCGGAACATTATCTCGTAAGTTCCATTTTAGAATATCGCCCCAAGCGGCAAATTTTGGCAAGGAAACTCTTGTTATACGTGTATGCGACAAACTTTCGGAAAATGTACGCACTTTTAGTTCCTTGTCACGTACTTTAAAGATAAATTCATCACGGCTGTAGTTCTCTACTTTAGCTGGCCAGTCATTTAAAAGCTGTTGATTACGAGCATCAAAATCCAAAGTAGAATCTCTATACATATTCTCTAACTCATCTACTACATTCTGATTTTCTGGTTTAGTATTCATCAAATCAATACTTTTGCGTAAGGCTTGCAACTTATTTGCAATACCTGCCTGCTCTTCTGTCCACTTATTATAATCACGAACTATTTCGCTTATCTCAGACAAATACCTTATGCGACTTGGTGGAATAATCTGAATTTTTTCCGACATAGCATCACTAGCGTCCATAGTTGAGGCAAATGCTGCTCCTGTTTTCACATCAATTATATCAATTAGCATGCGATACAATTGCGTAACACCAGGGTCGTTAAACTGTGAGGCAATAGTTCCTGCAACTGGCATATCGCACATATCATTTTCCCAAAGATTATGATTACGCTGATATTGCTTTTTCACATCTCGCAAAGCATCCAAAGCTCCACGCTTATCAAATTTATTCAGCGCAATAGCATCAGCATAATCGAGCATATCAATTTTCTCTAATTGAGTAGCAGCACCATACTCAGGTGTCATTACATATAATGAAGCATCGCTGTGGTCAACAATTTCAGTATCTGATTGTCCAATACCCGAAGTTTCCAATATGATTAAATCGAAATTAGCGACTTTTAAAATATCAACTGCATCTTTCACATATTTCGACATGGCCAAATTCGACTGTCGTGTAGCCAATGAGCGCATATATACTCTATCGGTATTTATGGCATTCATGCGAATACGATCGCCAAGCAATGCGCCTCCTGTTTTACGTTTCGATGGGTCAACAGAGATGATACCGATATGCTTATCAGGGAAATCAACTAAAAAACGGCGAACTAATTCATCAACCAAAGAGGATTTTCCCGAACCGCCAGTTCCTGTTATTCCAAGTACTGGCACTTTTGTCTCTTTTGCTGCATTACGTATTTTGGATAAAATCACATTTGATTCTTGCGGATAATTTTCGGCCGCCGAAATTAATTGTGCTATTGCTCTATAATCTCTTTTAACTATTTCATCTATCTTAATACTACTATTATTCCCAAGTGGATAAT
The DNA here is from genome assembly GCA_030632545.1 of Bacteroidales bacterium. Classification (GTDB taxonomy): domain Bacteria; phylum Bacteroidota; class Bacteroidia; order Bacteroidales; family DYOH01; genus DYOH01. Next base: position 11,167 of record DAOVUO010000019.1, on the reverse strand, counting down.
CAGAATTTTCAACTACATCGTTTATCATTCCTTGCAAGCCTAAATCACGACCATCATCAGGTGAATAAATACGAGAAATACCATAATCATGTAAATCTTTTATCTCTTCAGGCAGAATTACACCACCGCCACCACCAAATATCTTTATATTTTCAGCACCACCTTCTTTTAACAAATCAAACATATACTTAAAAAACTCGTTATGGCCACCCTGATAAGATGTAATGGCAACAGCTTGAGCATCTTCTTGTATTGCAGTATCTACAATTTCCTGCACCGAGCGATTATGCCCTAAATGTATAACCTCCACCCCATTAGACTGAATAATACGGCGCATAATATTAATTGCAGCATCGTGCCCATCAAATAACGAGGCAGCTGTAACAATCCGCACATTATTCTTAGGCATATATTTTTTTGTATCTATCATAATTTTTTATTTTATTTTATTGGAGTCTAAATATGCTTAATTTTTAGTGAGCTTACAAATGTTTTACAATTTGAAATCTGATGTGAATTGATAATTACGAATTGTGAATGGTGAATTACGAGTTATGAATGGTGAGTTATGAATTGTGAATTACGAATTACGAATTATGAATTATGAGTTATGAGTTATGAATAATTCGTAATTCGTAATTCGTAATTGATAAATGGCCTGCGTCAGCCAAATAATAAATAGTCAATAATAAATAATAAATCAAAAAGCTCTTGCTTATTTTAAATTCATCTTTTTAATTAAATGCTGCGATATCTGCTCTAATGGCAAAGTAACATCTGTTCCACCGTGCTTAATAGCTTCCTTAGGCATACCGAAAACTACGCATGACTGTTCGTCTTGAGCAATATTATAAGCCCTTCGCTGTTTCATCTCTGCCATTCCACGAGCACCATCATCTCCCATTCCTGTTAGAATAACTCCAATAGCATTCATGCCAGCAGAAATTGCAACCGACCTAAATAATACATCAACCGATGGTCTATGTCTATTAACCAAAGGCCCTGCATTGGTTTCCACATAATAGCGTGCTCCGCTTCTTTTTAAAACTAAATGATGACTTCCAGGTGCAATAAGTGCCAAGCCAGGTAATACAGTATCCCCATTTTTTGCCTCTCGCACTTCTATTGCGCAAAGCTCATTCAATCTATCGGCAAAACTTTTTGTAAATACTGGTGGCATGTGCTGTACAACCACAATACCTGGAGAACTAATTGGCATTTCTTGCAATAATACTCTCAAAGCCTCAGTTCCGCCTGTAGAAGCACCAATAGCGAGTATTCGCTGTGTAGTTTGAAGCCCCGCTGACCCTCTTGTAAATGCCAAAATAGCATCTGCATCAAGTTTAGGCTCAACTTTATAATCATTACTGAATTCAGGTACTTTTTTATGGGTAATACTCGTAACCCTGCCATTTGAAGCTACTCGCTTAACTCTTGAACGAGCGGCCGCACGTACTTTATCTATAATAAGTGTTTTCGATTCTGCCAATTTCTCTTTTGTAGACAATTGAGGCTTATTAATAACCTCTACTGCTCCATATTCAAGTGCTTTAATTGCATTATAGCTATTTTTTTCGCTCACACTAGATATTATTACTACTGGCAAGGGATGCTGCGCCATCAATTTTTTCAGAAATGTAATGCCATCCATTCGTGGCATTTCAATATCCAAAGTAATTACATCTGGTGTTTCCTTCTGCATCTTTCTAACTGCAATATAAGGATCTGCGGCAGTTGCCATTACTTCTATATCCGAAGTTTCTTCAAAAAAGGATTTTAATGTCTGACGAATCAGTGCTGAATCATCAACAATCATTACTTTAATTTTATTTGTTTTTGGCATACCGCTTTTATTGTTAATTTATTTTGACTTCTCTGAGCCCAAAAATTTATGATAAACTGCACCATTGACAGTACTATATATTATTTTTCGTCCTAAATTACCCCCTAGATTTTGGCTTACTAAAGGTATATGCATTGATTCTAACATTTCTTTTGCCACCTCAATATTTCTTTTTCCTACCTGTAAAGATGACTCAAAATTATCTAAAACAGAAGCTCCACCAAATAATTTTGCTACTAAGTTTGATTTTTTACTTCCAATATTAATCATTTCACTAAATAATTTTTTTATTGCTATATCACCATATTTAGGCGAAGCCAATCCTGAACCCGACCAGTATGGTAACATAAAATGATTAATCCCTCCGTACATTAAAATTTTATCGTAAAGACATAAAGCAACACAAGATCCTAAAACAGTAGTAACCATGTAGGGCTCTCGTTTCACAAACAATGCTCCTGGTAGTAAATAAAAAGTATTCTGAACGTCCATATTTAAAATAGCTCTACTCCATTATCAAAAATATTACTTCCAACCTGCTTACTCAAATCAAGATTTACAGGCAATTCAATAGTAAAAGCAGTGCCTTTATTTACTGTACTTTCAACTTTAATTTCGCCCTGAATTAGTTCAGTTAGCTCTTTAGCTACTGCTAATCCTAATCCTTGACCATAATTATCTGTATAAATTTCTTCGTTTAACTTCTTAAATCTATCAAAAATTATATTTAAATCTTGAGGACTAACTCCTATCCCAAAATCACGAATAATAATTTGAACTGTTTCACCTTTAGGCATCATCTGAACAACCACTTTTTCGTCATTCTTATTGAACTTAATAGCATTATCAAAAATATTTTCTAATATCGCTTCAAGTTTATAAGCATCAGAATCAATTTCACATCTCTCATTCTCTGTATGAAGTTCAAACTTAATGTTCTTTTTGGCAGCTTGATACTCCGACTTTTCAATTACTCCACTTACCAATTCAATTAAACACAATTTATGAGTGTGCAATTCAATCTTTCCTGACTCTAATTGAGCCGCCCAAAAAATATTTTTAAACTGAAAATCTAAAATTCTAGCTTCATCATATAAAAAACCAGCTTTGCGCTTCATTTCTACAGGATCGCTTGCTTGCGAAATAATTTTAGCTAAACCAATTATTGAACTAAATGGATTAATAATCTCATTACTCATATTCGACAAAAAGTGACTCTTCATAGTTTCTGACTCAAGCAACCTTTTGTTCAAATCACGTAATTTTTGATTTAATATCTCCAATTCATTTATTGACCCATTTCGCTCTTCGAATCTAATCTTAAGCTCATTTAGTAAAAACTCATCCGTTATATTCTTATTTGCACTCATAATTATTGTTTGGTGAATATCGTTGGTTGAAATTGATTTAATGGTAAATTCATTCCTGCAATTGATTCGGAATGTCCGAAGAAAATAAAACCATGTGGTTTTAAATGGCTAATCAAATTAGTAATAACTTTTATTTGTATTTCCCTGTTAAAATATATCAATGTATTTCTACAAAATATTATATCAAACTGTTTGTTTATATTATATGAATTTGCCACCAAATTAGTCCTAATAAAACTAGCTTTTGATCTAAGTTGAGGTATCACCCTTACTACATTCTTATTAGAATCTTTACTCTTTAGAAAATATTTTTGCTTCTGAGCCAATGAAATCATACTTATATCTTCGTTTCTATATATAGCAGTTGCCGATTTTTTTAGCATATCGGTAGAAATATCACTTCCTAATATCCTAAAATCTAGCCCAGGTGATTTTTTGGCAAATTCCGAAAGCTCGATGGCTATTGTATATGCCTCCTGACCACTTGAACAACCAGCACTCCAAACATCTAAAAAGTTAATTTTTTGCTCTAGAACTAATTTAGGTAATACTTCTGCTTTAAGAATATCAAAATGTGCAATTTCTCTATAAAACTCAGTTTTATTTGTGGAAACTACGTCCATCATTTGAATAAGCTCATCACCAGATTCTGCACTAAACACATATTTAATATAAGCATCAAAAGAACTTATACTAAGTGCTTTTAAACGCTTCTGCAATCGACTTTGGAGCATTACCTTTTTCTCTATAGGCATTTTTATACCATAATTTTTCTGAATATAGGCACTCAATTGATTAAACTGCTTTAAACTAAGCTCTTGTCCTAATATATTCTTTATACCGTCAGATTCTTGCATTTATAATATCTTATTCATTAAATAATAACATTTTTTCAATGTTCAAAAGCCATACATATTTATCTAAATATGGTATTGATTTATGAACAAATTCTCTATTTATATCTGTTTCTTCAGGAAAATCAATCATCTCATCCTCATCTACGTTTATAATATCCTCTATATGATCAACAAAAAGACCGACATTCCAACTTTCTAATTCTCTAGATAATTTCAAAATTAGTATAACATTCTCTTCGCGAGACTCCATTTTCTTATTATCAAACATAATTCCTGGATGAAACACAGTCAATATTTCACCTTGAAAATTAATCAAGCCCAATTTTTCTTGAGAAGATAATGGCACACTATAAACATATCCAGCTTTTAAAATAGTCTTCAAATATTCTATAGGAATACCAAATTCTCTTGTATTTACCCTAAAAATCGCTACTTGCATTTATCTGCATTTTTATAAACCTAAAATTTCTCAAATTCGCCATCAAGTTTATCATTATTCAATTCAATGTTTAATGCTTTTTTTTCATGATATACAGGACTATTCTGAGCACTATTTACAATTGTAGGTGTTTTTTTAGCTCTTACTCTAGTAGCATCTATGTTTCTTACACTTTCGCCAATATCAAAATACTCCATCGACTCGTTTAACTGCTCTGCTTGTGCTGATAACTCTTCGCTAGTTGATGCCATTTCTTCGGCAGAAGCTGCACTTTGCTGAACCACTTGATTAAGAGACTGAATGGCATTATTTATTTGAGCCACACCGCTATTCTGCTCGTTACTAGCAAACGAAATCTCTTTTACTAAAATAGCAGTTTTTTCCATTTGTGGTAATAAATCCTTTAATAAAACGCCAGACTCATCCGCCAACTTTAACCCACTTTTTACCACTACACTAATATCTTTTGCCGCTTCTTTTGAACTTTGAGCTAAGCTTCTTACCTCTTCTGCCACCACAGAAAAACCACGTCCATGCTCGCCTGCTCTAGCAGCTTCTACAGATGCATTTAATGCTAAAATATTGGTTTGAAATGCAATGTCGTTAACAATAGATATTTTTTCTGCAATATGCTTCATTGCATCCATCGCACCAAATATTCGCTCACTACCAATTTTTAATGCTTCTAAACTATCAGAAGTAATTTTATGCGTTTGTGCTGAATTATCAGCATTTTGTTGAATATTAGCGGCCATTTCCTCCATTGAAGAAGATACTTCTTCTGTTGAAGATGCTTGCTCGCTCGTACCCTGCGACAACTCTTGCGACGAGCCGCTCATTTCGATACTAGCATTTGCAATATTATTAGAGCCAATAGTAATATTTTTAACTATATTCTTTAAACGTTCAATAGTTTGCTTAATGTTCAATAATAATTCTCCAATTTCATCTTTGCCTATATCATTTACTTGATAAGTTAAATTACCTTTTTCTAGATTTAATACGGCCTCATTAGCCATTTGTATAGATTTATTAATACTGTTTATTATAATCAGTGAAAATAAAAACCCAATACCGATACCAATTGCCAATAATACCCATGAATTTCGTTGAGTTGTTTCAAATACTTCAGTGGCATTGGTCTTAATCTCCTTAGAAATATCTAATTGCAGCGCAATCAATTGCCCCAACTTTCCTGTAAAAGGCTCAACTTCAGCATATAATTCATGCTCAATAAAATCATCTAGTCTAATTTGGTTAGAACTATCCTTTCCTGCTCTCAAAAGATCTAAAGCTTTATTATATGTTGGCTCTGCTTGATTCTGTCTTAATTCAGTAGCCTCACTAACTAAACGCCTTTCCTCTCCTTCAATTTTTGTTGCTAAATAGGCATTCCAATTTAAACTCATTGTTCTTTCCGCCTGCACAAGTTCTCTAGCTGCCTCATCCCATGAATGGATACCAACTTTTGCTTTAATAACTGCATCAACAAAGTTAACTGCATAAGCATCAGACACATTCTTCAATTGCTCTAATGGAATTACTCTATCTAAATACATTGTTGTTAAACCATTATCAACCACCCTAAGGTTTACAACTCCATAAATACCAATCACTGACATAATTATGGATGTCAAAACAATTGAAATAATAAGTTTTGTCGAAATTTTCAAATTTTTCATGCTCTGTTTTTTTTTATTCTAAAAATTTGTGCCTAGTTGTTCTTATCCTTTTTTTTTTAATCACGCTACTCAATCTTAAAAGTAGCTATACATCTAATAATTCTAATTCGTCTAATGTAAACATTTTATCGAGATTTAATAACCAAATATTCTTATCCAAATACCTAATTGTTTTTTGTACAAAATCCTTATTAATAGGTACATCTTCTGGCAAATCAAATATTTGCTCATTATTAATAGTAATTATATCAACAATCCTGTCTACAAATATTCCAATATTCCAATTTTCTAAATCATTATTTAACTTTAAAATAAGAATAACATTTTCAACGTTCGGCTCAAGCTTTTTATTATCAAATAATATTCCTGGATGAAAAACCGTAAGTATCTCTCCCTGAAAATTAATCAAACCCAATTTTTCGGGCGAAGACATAGGAACTGAAAATACAGCACCCGCTTTTAAAATAGTTTGCATATATTCTATTGGTATACCAAACTCTCTTGTATTTACTCTAAAAACGGCTACTTGCATTAATTTATATTTATTAATAGTTTAAAACTTCTCAAACTCACTATCAAGCTTATCATTACCTAATTTAATATTTACAGAATTTGGCTTATCACTCACTGGATTTTGAAAATTCTGTTTAACAATCACTGGTTTTTTATTAATAGTACTAAATACTTTGCTTTGACTTGCTAAACTAGAATCTAAATCTAATTTAAAAAAGCGCATTAAATCTTTTAGTTGTATTGCTTGTGCTGCTAGCTCTTCGCTACTAGACGCCATTTCTTCGGCAGAAGCTGCATTCTGCTGCACTACTTGGTTAAGTGATTGCAAAGAATCATTTATTTGTCCAACACCACTACTTTGTTCTCTACTTGCTAAAGATATTTCCTTAACCAAAATAGTTGTTTTTTCCATTTGAGGAAGTAAATCTTTAAGCAAAACGCTTGATTCATCTGCTAATTTCAAGCCATTTTTCACTACCTCGCTTATTTCTTTTGCAGATTCCTTAGAGCTTTGCGCTAATGTACGAACTTCTTCTGCAACCACAGAAAAACCTCTTCCGTGCTCTCCAGCTCTAGCAGCTTCAACTGAAGCATTTAGTGCCAAAATATTGGTTTGAAAAGCAATATCATTGATAATCGAAATCTTATCTGCAATTTGCTTCATGGCATCAATAGCACCAAAAATTCGGTCACTTCCAACTTTTAATGCTTCTAAACTTGCTTGTGCTATTTGCTGCGACTGACTTGAATTATCTGTATTCTGTTGAATATTAGCGGTCATCTCTTCCATCGAAGATGAAACTTCCTCTGTAGTAGAAGCCTGCTCACTTGTAGACTGTGATAATTGCTGCGAACTAGAGCTCATTTGAGAAGCAGCATCAGTAATATTTCCAGAACTTGAAATAACACCTCCTATAATTTTCTTTAACTCATCTCTAAAATTAACTAAAGATTTTGAAAGCATACCAAGCTCATCCTTCGAATCATCAAGTATCTGTGCCGTTAAATCACCAGTAGAAATTTCTTCCGCAAATTTAATACCCCCAGCAATTTTTTTAACAATATTAGAGGTAATAAAATATCCAAATATCAAGCCTAATATAACCGTAATAAATGAAATAACTACCACATCTTGCTTTAATTTTGTCACCAATGAATTTAAGCTATTTACACCCGACATACTGTCCTTAATAATCACTTGCATTTGAGATAAACTTGTTTGCACTTTGTCTGCAGATTTTATAGCTGTTTCAGCAAAAATTAGATTTGCATTATCCAAACGAGAAATTCTATCTTCACTAATTGTTAGCATTGTAGAAAGTGCTTGGTCAAACTCAAAAAACTCTTCCTTTAAATCAGAAACATAAATTGCACGTGCCGTATCAAATGCATCTCTTTCCAAATAATAATTAATACGAGTAAGCGTTTTATGCATTTTTCTATGCCATCTATCTAATTCCTTTGCTGGTGCTCGAAATTCAATTATTTTATTCAAGGCAGCGTTTGTTTCGCTGCTATTAAGCCAAATGCCCAAATTACAAAGATTGGGATCTTCCTCAACTTTTGCACTAGAATTACTAAGCATTATGGCTTCATCTATTCCAATCATCCATTTAAGTTTTGCTATATCGGCATTTCTTAATGCAATATCAAACTGCAAATTATAAGGCAAAAGAACATCAAATACCTCAGTTGCAGAATGGTGCATATTTGTATGTGGTCCTTCAATATCGTTAAGCAATCTTTTTAGTCCTGGATGCTTTTTTTCCAATGCTGCTCTTCTATCAGAATATAAAATAGCACCAAATTTACATTTAGTTTCATCTACTTCAATATTAGCAACATCCTTACCAGCCAAAATACCTTTATTTAAATCATTAATCCAAATAAGGTGATCAATTTCTCTGTGCGACAATTCTGCTAATAATTGCTCATCTTCCATTAAATAATCGCTGGTGTCCTTAATATTTGATATCCCCCAAAAGACATACAATGAAAGCAATATTAAAAAAAATGTTATGAGACCTAGTATCCCATAAATTTTTGAACTAATCTTTACATCTTTCCAAGCCATAGTTGTTTTTTTTTAGTTATTTTTCTTCATTCCCTATTGTCCATTATCTCTACTAATTCTTGTTTTTCACCTAGACCCAAAACGCTTTGAATTTTAAGAATAAAAACGAGTTTTTCATCCAATTTTATCAAACCTTCCAAATAATCTAGATTTATATTATAGTGTAACTTTGGAACTTCCTTAATTTCATTATCGTCTACATGAATAATATCTTTTACATCATCAACAGCTATAGCAAAATTAAGCACTTCGTTTTTTAACTTTAAAGTGGAAAGTATCGCCAAATCGAGACTCTCTTTAGTATTTTTAAAATTAAAAACTTGCTTTATGTCAATAAGCGGATAGGATTGATCTCCAATATCAATAATCCCATGTAATCTTTTTGGTGATGAAGGAATAGGAGTTATTTCACTTATTTCATGCACTTTAACTATAGATAAAACATCAATTGCAAAAAGTTGTTTTTCTATTTCAAATAATAAATATGATGTTACTTCTTTCATTTTATTTCCGTTTTATTTTTTAAAAAATCAAGTAATCTAGTACTGTCTATAATAAGAGCAATTTCGCCATTTCCAAGTATTGTTGCTCCTGTTAAAAAAAATAGTTTTCTATAATACTTCCCTATTGGTTTAATTACAAATTGTTGCTTACTATGAATTTGATCTACTATAATTGCTATCTCATTTTCATCATGCTGTAAGATTAGTAAATATCTAATCTCATGCTCTTGCGATTCTAAATTTAATTCGTCAGCTAAATTATATACTGGAATTTCTCTTCCGTTATAATCAAGTAAATTTTTATATATTTTATCAAATTCAACTTTAGTAAGAGAAGAAAAATTAATTACTTGTTGAGCTGGCAAAATAAACTTTGTATCACCAGTTGAAAAGATAAAACCATCTTGTATAGAAACAGTTACTGGCAACCTAAGAATAAATTCTGTTCCTTTACCAGCCTCCGTTGAAAGTCGAATTGACCCCCTAAGCATTTCAATATTCTGTTTCACAACGTCCATTCCAACACCTCTACCCGAAATTTCAGTCACATTTTCTGCGGTTGAAAAACCAGGTAAAAATATATATTGCAGTAATTCTTCGTCTGTTAATTTTGCCTCAGAAACAATTAAATCCCTCTCAATTGCTCTCTGACGAACCTTTTCTAAATTAATTCCTCTTCCGTCATCACCCAAATTGAGTATAATATCATCACCACGCTGTTGTATATCCATATAAATAAGACCTTCTGAGGGTTTATTTACCTTAATTCTCTCTTGCGGCAACTCAAGTCCATGGTCAACACAATTTCGAATCAAATGTATTAATGGATCAATAATAGTTTCAATGAGATTTTTGTCTAACTCTATTTGCTCTCCTGTTACACGGAAATTAATTTCTTTACCTGTGGCCTGCGAAAGCTCAAAAATAAGTCGTTTAAATCGTGAAATAGTTTCAGAAAATGGTATTAGTGAAATATCAAAAACAGTTTCACGAAGTTGTTTGGTTAGTGACTCAAGTGTAGATGTAATTTTAGTTAAATTCTGATTTTTTAGTTCTGCTGAAAATAAATTTAAACTTGCTTGTTGAATAACTATCTCACTCATAATATTCAACAACATATCTATTTTGTCATTATCAACTCTTACACTTGTAATTTTATTTGCTTTACTAAAATTAGATAGTTTTTTATCAATATCTTCCTTCTTTATATTTTTTAATTCTGATGATTTTTCGATATAAGATTTAATATCATCAAGTTCAAAATTATGTTCAGGATTGAAACTATCTTTTAATAATTTACGAAATTTTTTAAAATTAAAACTATCACTAAGTTTAGTTTCTACTATTTCAACATGATTTTCATCTAAAACAAATAAAAAAATATCATTAATTGCTTCCTTATGTTCCTTTGTATGTAAAAAAACACGCCATGAACTGTAGCAATTTTCTATATTATAGTCTTTAAAAGCAGGCAAGTTCATGTAATGGAAAACTTCACAATCACCTAAACTATCTAATTCTTCAATAATGTATAAGGGATTTGTTCCATCAAGAAATATATCTTTTTTTGGAATAAATTCAATACAAAATAAATTTACACTCTCCTGCTCATTATTAGTTGATACTTCAATAATCTCGTCATGAATATCCAAAAATTCAGAAATTTCACTTTTAATACTATTTATTGTTTCTTCAAGTTTTTCATCTATTTCGTTATCTAATAATTTGCGCAAAATATCCGAAGAAGTTAATCCTATCTGTATTATTTTTGAGCTAACTTCTTCTTTATTGTTTCTTAAATTCGAAAACAGATTCTCCAAATGATGGCTAAAATCAGTTACTAAATCAAAGCCAAATATAGAAGCACCACCTTTTAGAGAATGAAC
>DAOVUO010000503.1 GCA_030632545.1 Bacteroidales bacterium | reverse complement strand
TCAATCATTATTCTTCAATCCATCTATCAATTTATTTTTTAATGCCAGTTTTGCAGGTATGTAAATCCATAATAATCCACTAAAAAGTATGGCTGCAATAAGCATAAATACAAAAGAGTAGGGGACACTAAAACTAGGTGAAACCACGGCAGGTAAAATACCTATGAATGCAGCAGTAATGCCAAGCATAAGTCCTGTTACTAACAAGAAAATATTTTCAATAAGTACTACTTTTAGTATCTCATTCTTTTTAAACCCGATTGCCGCAAGTAATGCGAATTCATGTCGGCGCTGAATCATATTTCGAAGCAAAACAATTCCTAAACCTAGTGTGCCTATAATAATTCCTAATCCGCCTAATGCCATAAAAACAGATAAATATGTGTTTGAAACAGAATAAAATTCTGCTAAACGGTCTTTCCCACGAGAAATTTCAATGCCGTAATCTATTAATTGAGCACTTAGTAAGTCCGAAATTGCTTTTTTATCCTCATTTTTTGTTTCTATAAGCATTGTTCGCGAACCACTTACAGATGGAAAGTGCTTCATAAACCGTTGGTCGTCAATTAATATACTTCCTTGGAAAACTGAGGCATTTAAACCTGCAATTAGCACAAGTTTAATTTCTTTTCCGAACTCGTTTAGATAAATCAGTGTATCGCCAACCGATTTTTTCAAACCCCAAACTATTACTGTTTGGTCTGCTATAGCAGGGATTACATTGTTACCATAGTCTTTTTTTAGTTCTAGCCAAGCATTGTCATTATTGATTTGCTGATGTAATTTGGCAAATGAAAAAGCTTTCCTGTCGCTAAATTCCTTTGGATTTACACCTAGTATTTTTGGCTGTTCAACCTGATTCAAATTCAAACAACTTGCGTCATCACCTTCTAAACTATGAAATTGTAGAAATGAGACAGAATCTAAAAGTGTTTCATCGGCTAAACCGTAATTCTCTTTTCCCGATTTTGTGTTTAAATCGTAGAGTAGGGGCATGCTGGTTTCTGCCCAATATTGAAAACCGCCAGTGCCCGATTGTGCGTGATTTTCAACACCATAAAAAGTCTTTCGGTTTGCTCCTGTTATTATCACGCTAAATGTTCCGAGTGCGAGCAGAACTATAGCTGCAATACTTCGTCCTTTATTTACAAATGCATTTTTTAATGCTAGGCGATATATACTTGGTGCATTGTTATGTGTTTTATTTTTCAAGTGTTGAAAATATAAACTCATGGAGGCAACCATGGCAATTAAATATAATGCTCCTGCAGATAAAAATAAAGTGCTGTTTTTATCAATAGAAGTAATTATTGAATAAATAATCAAACTAATGGTGAGCAGAAAGCTTAAAATTGCTGTAAGTTTAAGCGACAAATTATTTGTTTTTGCTTTGTTAGGCTCTGTTGATTCTGTATTTTGAACCATTGAAATTACCGTAGATTTTAGCTTTTTGCGAGTAGTGAAGAAAATGACAAGTAGCGCAATTATAAATCCACTAAGCGCACCTATAATCAATGTTTGAGGTAAAATATATACATCAATCATTTTTGTTCTAACGGCATCTTGCCAAACAGAATTTAAGCCAAGCATTAAAGCATTATTGTATACAATGCCCACAAATGCCCCCGAAATACTGCCTAGTAAAGCTATAAATACTGATTCTGATATGCGTAAGTTGATAATTGTTCTATTTTTAAATCCCAAACCACTTAAAATTCCTGTTTCTGCATTTCGAGACTCGGTATTTAACGAGAATATTAATATGATAAGCAAAACTGCTGCGGCTATTACAAAAAAGCTAAGGCTAAGGAAAAGTTCGCCAAAATCAACAGCATTTGTAACCGCATTAAAACCTTGTTCTTTTACTGGAAGAAAAACAAAGTTCAAATCCTTTGGGCTCACTTTTTTAAGAATTGTTTTCTCAACAACTGTTGGTTTAAAATCTTTTGTGTTAAATCTAAATCCAGAATAGTTGCCAAATTTATTGTTCCATAATTTGTGGCCAGTTTCTATTGATATATAGGCTTTTGGAGTTCCTTGATGATTATCCCAATAGTCTTCGTCCTTGTCACGAATGCGTTTTAGGTCAATAGGAATACCTGTTTCCCAATCGCTACAACTACCAGCATCAGCTAAACCAGGGAAATCGGGCATATATGAGCTGTTAAACTGTTGGTGCTCTGTGGGAATTATCTTTTTCACCTCAAAAAAGCTTGTTTTTTCTTCTAAAGTTCGTAATGGTCCAATTATAAAGTAATCTAAACTTATGCTATCGCCTATTTTGATGTTTAAATCATCAGCTAGCCATTGATTAACAACAATTTCGTTATGTTGTAAGTTTTTTGCAATTTCTGGGTTTGAAGTAGCGGCAACAAATGAGTAGGGCGTTGTATTCTGCTTGTATGTAATTGAGTTTACTAAATAAGTTAATATTTTTTCGCTTTTGTAAGGTAATGATAGAACTGCATCGGATAATACAGAATCTATAAATATGCGACTTGATCCAATTTCATATTGATTGCTTTGTTTAAGTTTTTTAATTTTCAGACTAGCATCTT
>DAOVUO010000250.1 GCA_030632545.1 Bacteroidales bacterium | reverse complement strand
GACTTTAGAGGCTATGCTGGTCGTGTTGCTGGCGGAATATTAAAAAAAGGTGATAAAGTACAAGTATTACCAAATGGGTTTGAAACTACAATAAAGGCCGTTTGGGAGCACGAAAAGGAAATGGACAGGGCTTTTCCGCCTCAATCGGTGACGCTGACACTAAGTGAAGAAATTGATATAAGCCGTGGCGATATGATTGTGCAGTCAGGAAATGAGCCACAAGTAAGTAATGATTTTGATGTAATGATGTGCTGGATGCATGAAAAACCAATGCAAACAGGGCGCAAATATGTAGTTCGTCATACAACAGCAGAATTAAAATGCATGCCAAAGGAAATCCTCTATAAAATTGATGTGAATACTCAAGATGAAATAGCTGGTGGTAATGATTTGAAATTGAATGAAATAGCTAGAGTGAAAATAAAAACTACAAAACCACTATATTTTGATTCTTATCAAAAAAACCGTCAAACAGGTAGTTTAATCTTAGTTGATGAAGCTACTAACGAGACTGTTGGGGTGGGAATGATTTTATAATGAAGCCTAATGAGCAAATTATTTGTCTTTTAAAAAAGGAAATTATAAAGATTGTTTGTTTCACATAGATTGGCGTCAAATATCTAATTCAGTTATTAAACATGGTTTGACGCCATTTTTTTATTCAAAAGGAGAGCTGTTTTTAGAATGTTTTCAGGATTTTATTAGACTAATATCTTTATTTATAAGGACTATTAAGGCTTTACTTAATCAATAGCTGTTTTATATTTTGGACAAAATTAGCTTTAGTTGTTTCCTTTTCTTGCCTATACATTACTTCAAGTGTACTAAAAAAGTGAATTACAAAATTATTGATAGGTGTAATTTCTAAAAACTGTTTATTTTGTTTAATGTTTTGCTTTTTAAGATAAGTAATTATTTCTTTTTCAGTTAAAATTGAACCTTTGTAGCCAGGGTTAATGTAAAATAAAATATTTTCCTTAGAATCTAGAACTGCAATAATAATACTCAGAGGAAGGTGAACTACTTGTAGATTTAAACTCAACTCTTTACCTAAAATCATAAGTAATAAAGCAAATACTTCAGCACTAGCTACTTTTGTACTAAACAAATTGCTAAGGAAATAATGTTTAATATTAATGTTTTTTTGTGCAACGGAATATGCTTGAATTTGATAAATAATGTGAATTATTAATTTTATTTTAGTCAGAATGCTCGAAGAATGATTAAGCTCACTATTCAGTTGCTCAATAAGCAAATTAATCTGTTGGATGAATTTTTCCTTATCAAGTAAAGTTGTATCAATCAATGAGATTATGTAAGCTAATTCTTTTAAGTCAAAAAAATCTGTTTCCCTTAAATTATGTAATGAATTTTCAATTCTACTTTTAACTATTTTTTGATTAAGTAGGATTATTCTGTTTTTAACAAGTTTATTATTGTTTTCTGAATAATAAGCATTAATAGGCTCAATAATAGAAAAACCCAACTCAAGAATTTTTTTTTCAATTGCTGAATATACTTGAGTATTAGGATCTTCAATAAGTTTAATTAATGCATTCTTTTCAGAATCCTTCATCTACCTAGATTTTTTTATTGTAAAGAAACAAGCTTCCAATATTATTTATAATACCTTAATTATTACGTTAAAACAACATTAAATAATTAGCCAATAATCATTAACAATTACTTAGGCAGTTATTTTTTCCAATACGTCTTCAATAATTAATTTTAGTGAAGCATGATAATCCTTAGAATATTGTTTTTTCATACGGTTAGCAATTACATTACATACTGTTACTGCCTCATGACCAAGAAGATGGGATAGACCAAATAATGCTGAACTTTCCATTTCATAATTAGTAATTTTAAGTTGATTATACTCAAAATTTGGTAAAATGGAATTAATATTTGGTTCCATTAAATCTAAGCGTAATTTTCTTCCCTGTGGACCATAGAATCCTGGTGCAGAAATTGTAATTCCGAAGCTTGCATCGCCAACTAATAAATTATATAAGTCATCGGAGGCTTTAACAAAATAGGGAGCATTCCACATTTTATTCCAATTTGTAAATTTTACAAAAGCTTTTTCCATTTCAAGATTAGAAACTGAATTTCTATCTTTGTAAAAGTTTAAAAGACCATCAAATCCAATTGAATAACGTGAAAATACTGGTTTGTCAATTTCCAAATATTCTTGTAAAGCACCTGTAGTCCCAATTCTAATAAGCTTTAATTTTTTGTGCTCTTTTTTTGGTAATCTTGTTTTTAAGTCAATATTTACTAATGCATCAAGTTCATTTAGCACAATATCAATATTATCAGTACCAATACCTGTAGAAAGTACGCTTAGCCTTTTGTTATTAAGAACGCCAGTGTGAGTAACAAACTCACGGCTTTGTACTTTGTGTTCAATTTTATCGAAATAACTAGAGATGATTTCAACTCTGTCTTGGTCACCAACTAAAATTATTGTATCAGCAATTTGCTCAGGAAGTAGGTTTAAATGATAAATTTGACCATTAGGTCTAATAATAAGTTCAGATTCTGGAATAGGATTCATAAAGTATATTTTTGAAAAAATGAAAAGTAAAACTATAAAAAAAATCGGAATTAAACTCAAAATTTGAATCTAATTCCGATTTATGAGATTATTTGTTTTTATGACTTTTCTTTCTTTGGAAAGAAGAAGACTAGAAAAAAAGCAATGATTGAACCAAGTATAAAGCCGTTAAAACTGTATATAATGATGTTTGTTAGTCTAGGAAAAACGGGAATTGAAACAGCTGAAAAATCATCAATAATTTTAAAGTCCGAATCTAGTTTTAATAAGGTTTCTTTATTTGCAAGTTGCTCTTTTTGAACAACTAATGCTTTTTCAAATGGCACCATAGGACTCATATCTAAAGGCTCTTCCTGACTTAAAATTAGCCCACCGCCAGCATTGCTCGTTTCTTTTATGAAATATTGATTGTTTGAGTTTTTCTTTTCTACACGACTAACAATTGCTTTTTTAAGAGAATCAATTGATGACAGTTGTCCTTTAAGGTTTTCAATTGATTCTTGTAAAACTTCTCTTTTAATTTCCCTATTCTCATTTACATAAGGATTGTCTCTAAAATAAGTAAATAAATTAGTATTTAGAATTTCTAAAACACTATTATCCAAAACACTTACCGTTACTGTAAAAAACGGGTAGTCGATAATTTGTTCAGTAGAATCAGTTAATCGTTGCTCTTCAATAAAATATTCTTCATAAATAGCAAACTCAAAATTAGTTATCATAGCTGCTTGTTTTTCGCTTAATTTTAGCTTTCGAGCAAGTTCTGAGCTATATGTTAATTCAGTACCTTCCGAACGGGCAAGTTTACCTAAATTTTCGGTTAAACCACTAAAAAAAACACTTTCAAGTACGCCAGAATCAATAATCATTGTAGAGCTATATATTTTATCAGAAGTAGAATAAATATACACGCCATAAGCAGCCGATAAAATAAATATAATTCCAACAATAATACTAAAACGCTTTATTCCTGAAGTATAATACTCAATAATAGTTTTAAAAATCTTAGTTATCGCACTAAAAAAACCAGTTTGAATTTTTTTTGCTGTTACCGCTGCATGTTTTGCATCTTCTTCAACATTTCTTTTTTTAAGAAATCTAGGAATCAATCTGCTTAAATCAATTTCATCAGCTTTTTCGTCATTTCTCTGTTGCATACTCGACATTGTTTCATATTGCTGCAATAACAGAGAGTGCTGTTTTATTAAAATATCGTGAAGCTTTATATCTTCTTTGCTATTCAATTCGTTTTTGTCCATAAAATATAGTTATTATTTTATATTTTCATATAAATTTAAGTATGCCCGTTAAGACTGTTTTCCTTTAAATAATTAACTTGTGCTGAAAAATGCGGATTTAAGGATAGTATTTAGTTCATAATACTTAAATGCTTTTTTTTGTTTTCTTGGGAAATATTAGTGCCAAAAAAAATGAAATAATTGAACCTAAAATTAATCCTTTTAAACTGTAAAAAATTATATGTCTAATTCTAGGAAAAATTGGCTTATTAATTGCTGAAAAATTATTAATAACTTTAAAGTTATTTTCAAGTCTCAATAATTGTTCCTGAGCTTTTAATTCTTTGTTTTCAATTGCCATTGTTGTTGTAAAAGGAATCATTGGTTGTATTTCCATGGGCTGTTCTTGCGACAAAATTAATCCGCCACCTGCTGCATTACTTTCTTTAACCCAATAACTATCATTTTCATTTTTTTTACTTATTCTATCTACAATAGCTTTTTTCATTGAATCCAAAGAGCTTATTTGAGCTTTGTATTTTGTAAGTGTAGCTTCTAATACAGCCTTTTTCACCTTTTTATTTTCATGAATAAACGGATTTCCACTTAAATATGCTACTAACTTTTCGCTTAGTACAGGAAGTACAGAGTTGTCTTTTAAATCAGCAACAACAGTAAAGAACGGATAGATTAAAACAGCATCTGTTGAATCAGTTTCTTCTTTAATAATAATAGAAAATTCATCATTTTCATAGGCTAAATTTAAAATATTACTTGCCTGATATTCAGTTAAGTCTATTTTTTTTGCTAAAGAATTGTAACTTCCTGTTTGAGCTAAATTTCCAAGATCAATGACCAATCCTTCAAAGAAATTCTTATTAATACCGCTTGAATCAAGCACTAAAGATGCACGATAAACAGGTGCTGCTGTAAAATATACATATACTCCATACGCTAAAGAAATAATAAAAATAAAACCAATAAGTACTATAAATCGCTTAATGCTAGACACATAGAGTCTTGGTAGAATGTTTACTAAATAAACTAGTCCATTGAGTAGAGACTTAAAAAAATAAGCAATTCCTTTTTTAGATCCAGAAAACATAGCTTTAGCTCCTTCAGAAATATTTTCAGTGGCTATTTTAGCTCCCTTACTAAGGGTAGCTTCGTCTAATAATCTTTTTCCAGCAGGATTATTCTCTGTTTCTGAATTTCTCCTCAAAAATTTAGGAATAAGCTTGCTCAAATCAATTTCATCAGCTTTCTCTTCAT
>DAOVUO010000091.1 GCA_030632545.1 Bacteroidales bacterium | reverse complement strand
TTTGCCTTTTAACTTCCTTGAAAATTCTTTAAATAGCTCGCTATTCGCAGATTTTTCAACTTGTTAAAAAACAAAATAACTTGGTTTAAAACTGTCAATTTATTCCATCACAATCCCTTACTGTTGAATAAAACTTATAGCATTAAACCTATTAATAATTAAAATATAATGGCAACTGAAAAAAAAGCAACTAGAAAAGAAACGAAAATAATGAAAGAAATAGTAAAAATTGGAAATGCTGGTGGTTTTTGGGGGGATGATTTAAAAGCCTTACGACGCCAACTTGAAGGCGGGCCTTTAGATTATATATCTTCTGATTATTTGGCTGAAATTACTATGAGTATTTTGCGTAAGCAGCAGCTAAAAAATCCAGATTTGGGTTATGTAACCGATTTTATCGAGCAAATTGTGGATGTAGCCGATTTACTTGTAAAGAAAAAAGTTACAATGATTGCCAATGCTGGTGGTATCAACCCACTTGCTTGTGCACGTAGAGTAATTAAAGAACTTGATGGTAAAACTAAACTTAAAATTGCCGTAATCGAAGGTGACAATATGATTGATATGATGGATGACATTTATCCATCAAAAGCCGATTTTAAGAATATGGAAAATAATGATAAGTTTGAGCTTATCAACACTAAAATTCAAAGTGCAAATGCCTATCTTGGAATTCTGCCAATAGTAAAAGCACTTGAGAGTGGCGCAAATCTTATTATTGCAGGTCGTGTTACTGATACAAGCATTACAATGGCTCCATTGGTTTATGAATTTGGTTGGAAATTCAACGATTGGGATAAACTTGCATCTGCTTTAGTTGCTGGTCATATTATTGAATGTGGTGCGCAAGGAACTGGTGGAAATTTTACTGATTGGCATAAAGTTCCTCGTTGGGATAATTTTGGTTATCCAATTGTTGAAGTTTCGCCTGATGCAACTTTTTTTGTAACAAAGCACAAAGATACTGGCGGACTTGTTAGCGTAGACTCTGTAAAAGAGCAACTTGTATACGAAATGGGCGATCCTTCGTACTATATAAGTCCAGATGTTATTGCCGATTTTCTATCTATTCAGATTGAAGAAGCTGGTGAAAACAGAGTAAGAGTTTCTGGAATAAAAGGTTCAGCTTCAACTCATTTTCTAAAGGTTTCGATGGCTTACGAAGATGGTTATAAAGCAAGTAGTTCAATTATTTTGAGTGGACCTAAAGCTATTGATAAAGCAAGGGTTTATAAAGATTTATTTTGGAAACGACTGGGTTTAAGTTTTGAAAAAAGTAATACTGAATATGTTGGTTATGATTCTTGTCACAAAAATTTAGCACCCGATATTGAACCTAACGAAGTGTTACTGCAATTTAGCGTGTTTGATTATGATAAGTCAAAAGTGATAGAATTTTCAAAAAGTATAGCTCCTTTAATTTTAAGTGGCCCTCCAGGTGTTGCGGTAACTGGTGGACGACCAAAAATTCATAGTGTAATGACTTATTGGCCAACACTTGTTAAAAAAGAGCTTGTTCCATCTATCGTACATGTTTTAGATGAAAAAGGTGAGATTACGGAAAGTCATGAAATTTCATCTGTTACAGGTTTTGAAGATGAAATGAACCTTCAACGTTCAAATAAGCAAGTAAGTAAAGCTGATCCTACTGGAACCATTATTGTAATTGGTGATGAAGAAACTGAGCGCATTAAATTGCGTGAATTATGTTTAGCACGTTCAGGTGATAAAGGCGATACAGCTAATATTGGTTTAATAGGCCGAAATAAAACAATTTATTTATTCTTACGTCAGTATTTAACTGCCGATATTGTAAAATCAATGTTTGCAGAAGCTTGTGAAGGACGTGTAATTCGATATGAATTAGACAATTTAATTGCACTTAATTTCTTACTTGAGAAATCTTTAGATGGTGGTGGAACAAAATCCCTTCAAATTGATGCACAAGGAAAAACCTATGCACAAGCATTGCTTAATCACAAGATTTCTGTTCCTAAGCGAATTATGGATACGTTAAATAACGATAATTAGTTAATCATGATAAAAAATCCATACTTAACCGAAGAACATGATATGCTCAGGAAATCAGTGAGAGATTTTGCTGAAAGAGAAATCAAACCATTAGCTCAAGAACTTGATGAAAAAGGAGTATTTTCTATTGAGTTGACAAAAAAAATGGGCGATATGGGTCTATTTGGAATGACTATTCCTCAAGAGTACGGTGGACAAGGGCTTGATAATATGTCTTATGTAATTGCAGTTGAGGAGTTGGCTAGAGTAGATAGCTCGCAAGCAGCTACAATTGCAGCTCATAATTCGCTTGGTGTTAATCCTTTATATAATTTTGGAACAGAAGAACAAAGGCGGAAATATATACCTCAACTATGTACTGGTGAGCATACATGGGCATTTGGACTAACTGAACCAAATGCGGGTTCCGATTCCCGTGGTTCTAAAACAACTGCAAAACTTGAAAATGATGAATGGATAATCAATGGCTCAAAAATATTTATTACAAATGGTGCTTCTGAAATTAGTGCAGGTGCATTAGTACAAGCTGTTTCGGACGTATTACCAGATGGTAAAAAGGAATTTACAACCATAATTGTAGAGAAAGATACGCCAGGATTTACTCGTAATTTTTTACATGGGAAAATGGTTTGGCGAGCTTCCGATACTTCCGAATTATTTTTCGACAATGTGCGTGTACCTAAAGAAAATCTGTTGGGTGAAGTAGGCAAAGGTTCAAAAATAATGCTCAATACCCTTGATGGCGGTCGTTTATCAATTGGTGCAATGGGTTTAGGATTAGCACAGGGGGCTTACGAAATGGCTCTCCAATACTCAAAAGAACGCAAGCAGTTTGGAAAACCAATTAGTGCTTTTCAAATAACAGCCTTTAAATTAGCCGATATGGCCACTAAAATTGAAGCCGCAAGACATTTATTGTATCATGCCACATGGCTAAAAGACAATAAATTAGCGTATGGAAAAGAAGCAGCTATGGCTAAATTATATTGTTCGGAAGTAGCTAAGGATGTTGCCGACGAAGCTGTTCAAATATTTGGCGGTTATGGATTAATGAAGGACTATCAGATTGAACGCTTTTTTCGTGATCAAAAATTACTACAAGTAGGCGAAGGAACATCCGAAATTCAACGTTTGGTAATTTCTCGCTATGTATTAAACGAATAAAGTTTTAATTAAATATAAACCATAGGTTTTCAGTATTTTGAAAGCTTATGGTTTTTTTTCTAATTGGCTAATTCTTTATAATGAATTACTTTATATTTTACGAAAAACTTAAATTTTTTATCCTGTCATGGATGCTGGTGTTGCTTTTTAGCACTTCCTTGCATTTTTTTATGTCTTTTGTTGAAATTCATTTAATTATTAATCATTATAATAGTCCATTTTTAGATATTTTTTTTAAATACTTTACTTATTTAGGCGATGGTGCTGTATTTGTAATTTTAATTATTATTGCATTATTTGTAAAATACAGAGATGCTATTAATTGGACAGTAATGATTGTAATATCAACAATTTTTGCTCAAGGATTAAAAAGAATTATTGAACTACCGAGGCCATCCTATTATTTTACAGAACTATTACCTAGCTACTTACATTATGTAGATGGTGTAAAACTATATCGTTTACACAGTTTTCCATCGGGACATACAACAACTGTATTCGTGATTGTTACCTTTTTAGCAATACGATTTTTTCCAAATCAAAAAACTGCACAGATACTACTTTTGTTAATTGCTTGCTTGGTTGGTTTTAGTCGTGTATATTTGTCACAACATTTCCTTCACGATACAATTGCTGGCTCGTTTCTTGGAATTATTTCTGTTTTTATAGCACTAAGCATAACTGAACAATGGCAAAACCCGAAACTCAACAATTCTCTTTTGAAAAAATAAGTCGTGTAATTATATACGCCTCAATATTTATTATAGCGTCATTACTTTTTTTCCCATTTCTTGGTGATGTACATCTATTTGATTGGGACGAAATTAATTTTGCAGAATCAGCAAGAGAAATGCTTATTTCTGGCAATTATTTAACTGTACAAATTGATTTTAGACCTTTTTTACAAAAACCACCACTATTTATATGGCTACAAGCTATTTCAATGTCAATTTTTGGAATAAACGAATTTGCTGCACGTTTTCCAAATGCACTATTAGGCGTATTTCAATTAATGCTTTTGTATCATATTGGGAAAAAATGGCATGGTAAAAATTTTGGGGTTCTTTGGGCAATTATTTATGGGGGCTCTATCCTACCCTTTTTCTATTTTAAATCTGCAATTATTGACCCTTGGTTCAATTTTTTTATTTTCATGAGTTTCTATTTTTTTATCGAATATCTCAGACTAAATACACAAAAAATATTAACTATAATTCTTTCTGCAAGTTTTATGGGATTAGCGATTCTTACAAAAGGCCCAGTTGCTTTACTTATATTTTTGTTAGTTATTGCAATTTTGTGGTTTTTTGAGCGTGAAAGAGTAAAAATTCACCTCCAGCATTTAATATATTATATCTTAGCACTTAGTATTGTTGGCGGTTCGTGGTTTGTTGTTCAGGCACTTACAGGCAACTACCAAGTTATGGTAGATTTTATTTTGTACCAAATTAAATTGTTTTCAACACAAGATGCTGGACATGGTGGTTTCTTTTTATATCATTTTGTAATCCTATTCATTGGTGTTTTCCCTGCTTCAATTTTTGCAATAGCAAGTCTATCACCTCGTATTTTTAAAAGCAATAAGTCGCTTATTTACAGAATCATGTATATCTTACTATTGGTTGTCCTAGTTTTATTTACGATAGTCAAAACAAAAATTGTTCATTACTCTTCACTTGCTTATTTCCCACTCACTTATCTAGCAGTTTTAAGTATTCAATATCAAACAAAAAAACAAATTCCAATTACAAAATTGCAGTTTTCATTACTATTCTTAGTGGCATTTTTATTACTTAGTTTGGTATATGCAATTCAATATATAGGGTTAAATTCGGCTGAATTTATTAGTAGTGACTTTATAAAAGATGCTTTTGCCAAAGGAAATTTAGAAGCGAATGTAGATTGGACTGGCTTTGAGTTTTTAATTGGTCTTTTACCACTATTAGGAATTATAGCCGCCTGGTTATACAGAAAAAAGTGTATCCCTACTCAATTATACATACTCTCCTTTTTTACAGTATCGTTTATCTTTTTAGCTCAATTAGTTATAGTCCCAAAAATAGAGAAATATTCTCAAAACGCTGCAATTGAATTTTTTATTGAACATGCAAACGATAATTCACAAGTGGAAACGATTGGATATAAGTCGTTTGCACAATATTATTACGGTAATCGAAAACTTGAAAATCAAAGTAAAGAAACTAAAAATGAATATTTGGATAGAATTTTCCATCAACCAACAGCGAAAACTATTTATGCAGTGTCTAAAATTAACCGATGGCCAAAACTGAAGGAAAAATATCCCGATTTTGAAGAAATGTATACTAAAAACGGTTTTATTTTCTTAGTCAAAAAACCTAACTAAAATTAGTCCTATGAAACGAAAATTATTTGTTTTTTTTACAGTAACACTTATTTTTATTATTTTAAGTGTAGCAACTACTTTTTCACCAGCTAAATATGCAAATATAAAACCTATGAATGATGATGTAGACAAAGTACTGCTTATTGGACATAGAGGTGCGGCTAAATTAGCACCCGAAAATACATTAGCTTCAATTAAAGCAAGTTTAGAATACTCACCTGATAGAATCGAAGTTGATATTCAGCAATCTAAAGACGGTATTATTTACATATTGCACGACGAAACACTGGATAGAACAACAAATGGTACAGGATTAATGAAAAACTATAATGCTGATGAATTAAATAAACTTGAGGCTGGAAGTTTTTTTAGTGATGAATTTAAAAATGAAAAAATTCCCACACTCGATGAAGCATTTGAGTTAATTAATGGTCAATCTGTTTTTTTGATTGAAATAAAAATGGATGGGGATTTTTATCCAAATATTGAAGAGAGCTTAGTAAAAACTATTCAAAAATATGATGCACATTCATGGGTTATTGTCCATTCATTTAATACAAAAGCCCTTGAAACAATTCATGCGCTTGACTCAACAATTACGCTGCACAAACTATTTATTGCCAAACTAAATTTTATTCCGATGCTGTACGATGGTAAAATCTTTTGGCAAAATTTATCAGCTTTTGATTATTGCACAGAATTTGGTGTCTATTCTAGCTTTATAAATCCACATTTGGTTAAAGTAATTCACGAAAATGGGCAAAAAATTAATGCATGGACAGTTAATGACACAATTGAAGCGCAAAGACTTATAAATATGGGTGTTGATGGAATAATTACTGATGTTCCGAATTTAATGAAACCTATAATTGATAAGAATAATTTGCAAAAGTGAAATTCAACAATCTTATAAAAGGTAAATTTATACGCCGATATAAACGCTTTTTGCTTGATGTTGTGCTCGAAAATGATGAAATTGTGGTAGCACATACATCAAATACTGGCTCAATGCTTTCTTGTATTGAGGACAATGCACCAGTATTGCTTTCAAAATCTGATAATCCTAAACGTAAAACAAAATACACTTGGGAAATGATTTTTATTAATGATAATTGGATAGGTATAAACACTTTGCATCCAAATGCTTTAGTCGAAAAATGGTTAATAAATAATGAATTATCATCAATATTCCCAAAATATAATTTAGTTAAACGTGAATTTAAGTTTTTAGATAGTAGATTAGACATTTATGCTGAAAATGAGACAGAAAAATGCCTTATTGAAGTAAAAAATGTTACTTATAGGAAAAATAATCAGGCATTATTCCCTGATGCTAAAAGTACTCGTGGACAAAAACACCTAAAAACCTTAATGAAAGCTAAAGAGCTTGGTTATAGAGCAGTTATGATTTATGTGATTCAACGAATAGATGTGGAAAGTTTTGCACCTGCAATTAACATTGATTCTGATTATGCAGCTTTATTTGAGGAAGCACATAAAAAAGATGTCGAAATTATTCCAGTAAGAGTAAAAGTTTCACCAGAAAAAATAGTTTTTGATAGTATTTTACCCTTTAATTTAACTCCAGAATATGAATAAAAGGATATTTTTTCTAGCACTAAGCTCTTTTTTATCAATTTGGGGACTAATTGCGTATCTAATATTTTTCCAATCCATTGTAAATTTACGATTAAATGTAACTGCCGAGAGTATAAACAAACTTTCCACGGAAGTTATCTATTATAATGTAAAAATAAAAACTCAAATTCGTATTGATACAGCAATTACAATAACTAAGGCTCTAAAGGTTATAGCAAAAATTAGAGTTGAGGAATTAATGGATTTTAATCTTGATATCCCAATTAATCAAACAATTAAAGTTCCAATAGATTTGCCTGTGCAAGAAAATGTTCCAATTAGAGCAAAATTTTTAATTCAAGATAATTTAAGCATTAAAATTAATGACACTATTCCTTTAGACCAAAAAGTTCAAGTATTTTTTATTGGTTCAAAATCATTAAAAATGAAAGTTGCAGCCGACATCCCTTTAGACAATAAAATGAGTGCAAGAGTGCTTGATAGTGTATTTATAAGTGGTGTTGCACCAATAGCTTTACGTATTCAGGACAGTATTGAAGTCCCTTTAAATTTAAATATCCCAATTAAACTATCACTGCCTATAAGCCTAGCAATTAACGACTTGGCAGATGTAGATATTCTTTCAAAAGTCCATTTTAAAGGGATTATTCCTATTGAAATGGAAATTCCAGTAGAAATACCTTTAGCAGAAACTGATCTTTATCCACATCTTCAAAACATTCAAGTTCAGTTAAAACATTTATTAGATTTGTGGTAAATTCACCATTAATAATCAATACTGGTGGTAGCTTATGAGCCAGCTAAAAAATCGAAGCCTTTACTTTTTTGGGTGATTTTTGATTTTTCTGGTGAGAATTCTAATCCCAAGACTTCTGATCTAGCCTTTGAGAATCAGTTAGTTGAGACAGTTTGCTCGTAATGTAGAATTGTCGTTAAAATCCAATTACGTAATAGTGAAACATTAGGTTAAATCAGAAAGTTTATATGAATCCACTTCTCATAAGTTTCAGTTTAATAGTTAATTATACAATTTCTTGTCGCAATAACGTAAAGGCACTTGAATAGCGATGTTATTTCAAGTGCAATGATAAGGGCTTATATTTTCATTAATTT
>DAOVUO010000399.1 GCA_030632545.1 Bacteroidales bacterium | reverse complement strand
TGCTTTCACTTTATTCAAGCTTAAAAGTATTTACGGTTGAAGGTTGGTACGAGATCCCCGATTTCACAGCAAAACAAGCAAGTAGTACTTTGGCTTTTTTGACCGTAGTATATTTTATGTTGATATTATTAACAGGAGGAATATTGGGCTTGTCGCTTGTTAATTCTATATTTGTGGATGCAATGGTAAGCGATAATAATAATGAATTAGTGAAGAAAGTAGATGAACTATCTGCCAAAATTGATGAACTATTGAAGAAGTAGGAAGAAGGTGCTAGTTGCTAGTTGCTAGTTGCTAGTTACTAGTTTGACAAACCAGCAACCAGTACCCAGTACCCAGCAACCAGCAACCAGTAACCAGTAACCAGCAACCAGTAACCAGTACCCAGTAACCAAATTATGAAAATAATACCAATAGAAACAGGGAATTTTAAATTAGATGGTGGTGCAATGTTTGGTGTAGTTCCAAAATCCTTATGGCAAAGGAACTACCCTGCCGATGAGAATAATATGTGCAGTTGGGCATTGCGTTGCTTATTAGTTGACGATGGCAAAAATGTATTGTTAATAGACACAGGAATGGGCGATAAGCAGGATGAAAAATTCCTGGGTTATTATTTTTTGCATGGCGAATCAACATTAGAGAAGTCGTTGAACCAAAATGGCTATACATTTGGTGATATTACCCATGTATTGCTTACTCATTTGCATTTCGACCATGCTGGCGGAGCAATTAAGCGGAATACCAATGGCGATTTAGTGCCTAGTTTTCCTAATGCTAAATATTTTATTAGCGAACGTCAGTGGAATTGGGCAAATAATCCGAATAATAGAGAAAAAGCATCCTTTTTACCCGAAAACATACTGCCAATAAAGGAAAGTGGGCAATTGGAACTACTTACCGAGGAGGCTGAGATACTTCCAAATATCAATGTGCGATTTTATCATGGACATACCGACGGACAAGCAATTCCGTTTATAAAGGCCGATAACGGAAAAACCGTTGTGTTTATGGCCGACTTGCTTCCTTCGCATGCACATATTCCAATGCCTTGGGTTATGGCCTACGACACACGTCCATTAATAACTTTGGACGAAAAGAAAGCTCTTTTCCCCGAAGCCATAGAGAATAATTACATTCTGTTTTTTGAGCACGATATATATCAGGAATGTGCAACACTAAAAGACACACCCAAAGGCCCTAGGGTTGATAAAATGGGACGTTTGTCGGACTTTGTTGATTGACGATTTTTTTGATTGATGATTTTTTTTGATTGACGATTTACGATTGATGATTTACGATTTGGCTAACGCAAGAGTATTGACAGTCTAAGACCTGCTAGCGTGCTTGCACCTAGTAGCGTCTGTGGGTAATTGACGATTGACGATTGACGATTGGGCTGACGCAAGAGTATTGACCGTGCAAGACCAGCTAGCGTGCGCTTGCACCTAGTAGCGTCTATGGTAAATTGATAATTGACAATTGACAATTGATAATTGACTAAAGCGTCTGGGGTAATTTACAAACGAAATAGCCTTAGTTACACTTGTGTTTTTCGTACTCTACAACTGCAAATGCTCTTGGTATAGTAGGTTTTTTATACTCTACAACTGCAAATGCCCTCAGTACTAAAGGTTTTTTGTACTTTACAAATGAAAGTGCCCTCAGTACTAAAGGTTTTCGCACTTTACAATTGCAAATGCCCTCAGTACTAAAGGTTTTTCGCACTTTACAACTGTAAGTGCCCTCGGTACTAAAGGTTTTTCGCACTTTACAACTGCAAGTGCCCTCGGTACTAAAGGTTTTTCACACTTTACAACTGTAAGTGCTTTAGCTACACTTGTAGATTAGTACTTTGCAAACGAAAGTACCAGTTTTTTAATATGCCTTTTATTATTGTGCGAATGAAGATGAACTAAAAGTACTGTAATATACGCCGTTATATTTCCCTGTCTGAAAAAATATTTGATTATACCGATTGTGAACCAAAATTACCTGTAAACTTCATTAGCATCCGTTTATAGGTTTTGATTTTAAAATGGTATTATATTAGAATTCTGAATTACCATAAATCCGCAAACATAGTTACAAGCGCATCTCACTCAACATCTCAGTCTTTACAGGATTCACTTAATTATGTGACTCGAAATCAGAACTAATTAACTGTTTGTAAGCACAATCCTCGTTAAGGCTTGCAGATATATGGAATTAATATAATTATTAATTGATAATTACATTTCTATTATATTTATTATTAATTATGAATAATATATTTAGCAAAAATTAAAAATTATTATAATTGAAATACTAATTTTAGTTGTAATTTAATATTTTATAATATAAATTCCAGATATTATTTGTATATTAAAATAATTAATCTTATCATTGCAATGGAATGTATGTTTTTTTTATTAATTAAGAATTATAACTATGGACAGTATTACTATTTTTGATGCAGAAAAAGAGATTAAAAGTGAAGATATTATTAAAGCACTTAATAGTGTAAGAAGGATTAATAAAATACCTTTCAGAGAAGTAGATGTATTACATTTATGTTTGGATGTAATTCCCCATTATAAAGAATGTGGCATTGTTCTTCTGAGTGTGCCAGTTGCCCAATTTATTGAAGATGCGGATTCATACAAAGGTGCATTAATGCTTAGTACTACTAATAAAGCCGATGTTAGTCCTAGCTCTCAACGTATAGAAGAGTTAGATAAAAAAATAGATAAAAACTTAAATAACTTAAAAAGTTATCCACGTGCACAATTTGGATATAAAGAAGGAGTAAAGCAATTTGCTCGATTAGGTATTGTACACGAAAAAGATAAGTATATTATTCCAAAGCAGCGTAGTAAACGATTGGCCTCATTAGAGATTATGCTTATAGGTATTCAAAAACTTGGCTATACCGATTATTTGCATGGCTTGGCCTTTTGGCAGCCTATTTATGATGAATATAATGCGATTCTATCTGCAAATAAGGAGCTCCGTGGGGATACTACTTTGAGTACCCACGAAAAAAATCAGTTAAAAGATAAGCTTCGTCACCAACTTGGCATAATCTATAAGTTAGTTGAAATTAATTACGACGAAGATGCTGAAGCAATGCTTCGTAAATGGGGTTTCCAAAAAGAACGATATAGATAGGGGAACAGATTTACTATTTATTATTGTTTATTTGGCTGACGCAAAAGGTTTTAAAACTTTGTCAAAGTTTGCTTATTAAATATACAAGTTAAAAATATACTTATGAGCTATTAAATCAAAACTTTGACAAAGTTGGGACAACTCCATGTGTTATATAACTTTAGTCACTTCCCACTTCCAACTTCCAA
This sequence comes from Bacteroidales bacterium, assembly GCA_030632545.1. GTDB lineage: Bacteria > Bacteroidota > Bacteroidia > Bacteroidales > DYOH01 > DYOH01. The sequence continues at coordinate 142 of DAOVUO010000399.1, read as the reverse complement.
CTTCTTCCAACTTCCACACGATGGAATGTCCTGACGGACGATTCCATGTGTTATCGGTATCAAAACTTTAGTCACTTCTAACTTCCAACTTTCAACTTCCAACTTTTAACTTCTTTCATTTATTATTTGGCTAACGCAAAAG
>DAOVUO010000176.1 GCA_030632545.1 Bacteroidales bacterium | reverse complement strand
ATTCCCTTAGGTGCATATAGCTTATGCCCTGCAATAGAAAATAAATCAACCCCTAGCTTCTGTACATCTGTATCAATTTTCCCAACCGACTGTGCTCCATCACAGTGAAATGTAATATTATACTTTTTAGCAATTTGTGAAATTTCCTCAATCGGTTGAATTGTTCCAACTTCATTATTTGCATGCATTATACTAATCAGAATTGTATCGGATCGAATAGCTTTTTTAAGCTCGTCAATATCAACAATACCATATTCGTCAACATTAATGTAAGTAGCTTCAAAACCCTGTTTCTCTAAAAAGCGATAAACTTCTAAAACAGCAGGATGCTCAACACTAGATGTGATTAAATGTTTTCCTCTATGTTGATGACCATAAGCAATTCCTTTTATTGAATAATTATTTGATTCAGTACCCCCACTTGTGAAAATAATTTCGGAAATATGACAGTTTAATAATTGCGCTACTTGTTTTCGTGCAAATTCAACAGCTTGCTTTGTTTGCTGACCATACACATGAGAACTAGAAGGGTTTCCAAAATACATCTCAAGATATGGGCGCATACTATCAGCCACCTCTTTGGCTATTGGAGTTGTTGCGTTATAATCAAGATAAATTATTTCGTTCATTTGTATAAATTTTCTCCAAATTTATACAATTAGGAATATTTTTTGCAGTTTTTACCCTAGTAAAAGATTAAAAAACATAAATTATTTTTCAAATTAATACTTACTTTGCCCTATGAAACAAATTTTCAGTGCCAAATTTGGCAAATCACTACAAAAACTTGAAGAAACTAGCTTTTTAATAGAGGAATCCTTTAGAGATAATAATATTGATTCTAGTGACTTTTATCCAATAATTCATTTAATTACAGAAATAGTTAGTAATACTATTCTATTTGACAAAATGTTGCCTTCAAATTCAGAATTTGAGCTACGTATTTATTTAAACTCTGTAATAACTTGCATAGTAGAAAGTAATTCATTATGTTTAGAAAGTACAGAATTTAAAATCTTAAATGGGAAACTAAGCTCACCATTTTATGAAGATAAAATAGAACGAATAGATTTTAAAAATAAAAATCACAGAAGTTCAGTTCTATTTCAATCTAAAAGTTTACAGAGCTTTAAAACTTTTTATAACTAAATAAAAATCATGCTATTAATAAACCGTGAACAGATTAGCGACATACAGATTCTTAGACTAGAGGGAAATGTAGATATTCAAACAATGACAATCTTGCAAAAGGAAATTGACAAGATAATTACCGAAGACACTGCCAAACTTATAGTTGATAACCGAAACTTAAAATATTTGAGTAGTACAGGTATTCACATGTTCCTGACTCTTTACAAATTTTTTTCCGACAAAAATAAGCATCTAATTATCTGTGGTCTTAATAATGTATTAGATGACATATTTGAAATTGCTGGTTTAAAACAAATATTTGAAATTGAAGCTGATTGTAAAAACGCTGTTAAAATACTTCTTTAAGTTCTGATTTATTGAACTTACTATTATTTTTAACTACTTTTGAGCCCAAATTTTTCTCAAGCTAATTGCAATGAAAGAACATAAAGCGGGGTTTGTAAATATAGTAGGTAATCCGAATGTAGGAAAATCAACCCTAATGAACGCCTTAGTAGGCGAGAAAATTTCAATAATCACATCTAAAGCTCAAACTACACGACACAGAATTATGGGTATTGTGAACTCTGATGATTTTCAGATTATTTATTCAGACACTCCTGGAGTTTTAAAACCAAACTATAAGTTACAAGAGAGCATGCTGAAATTCTCAACATCGGCTCTCGACGATGCAGACGTACTCCTATATGTGAGTGACACATTTGAGACTTTTGATAAAAATGAAGACTTTTTATCCTTAGTTAATCGTGTGGAAGTTCCTGTAATAGTAGTTATCAACAAAATTGACCTATCAGACCAAGAAAAAATTGAGGTGATGGTTGACAAATGGAAAAATAAAATACCAAGAGCAGAAATTATTCCATTATCGGCATTACATCAATTTAATGTTGATGTTCTACTAAAACGAATAATCAGTTTATTGCCGGAATCACCAGCATTTTTCCCTAAAGACCAACTTACTGATAAAACAGCACGTTTTTTTATGTCGGAAATATTACGCGAAAAAATCCTCACCAATTATCAGAAAGAAATTCCCTACTCAACAGAAGTAGAAATAGAAGAATTTATTGAAGAAGAAAAAATCATTAGAATTAGAGCACTAATATATACCGAAAGAGAATCGCAGAAAGGAATAATAATAGGAAAAAAAGGTAGTATGCTAAAAAAGATTGGTAGCCTAGCCAGAAAAGATGGTGAAGCCTTTTTTGAGAAACAAATATTCTTACAAATATTTGTAAAAGTGCGTAAAGATTGGCGTAACAAAAGTTCTTTTCTACGTCAGTTTGGGTATTTAAATAACTAAGTATGGGAAATTTTGATTTAGGAAAATTAGAAAATGAGGCTTATGCCTTAACTGTTAATCTTTTTAGTTTTTATAAAACTTTAAAAGAAAACGGGATTGTGCTAGACAACAGCAATGAAGTACTTAAAGCAGTTTCAGAAATAAGCAGCTTTGTACTTGAAATTGACCAAGAACCTTGCAAATATTACGATAAACTAGAAAGCATAATAAAAAAAGTAACTTGGTCGAAAGAACAAATTACAGCATACGAACTTAGCGATAAATATAATTCTGCTAAGGCAGATTTGCTGTTGCAAATAAACATTATTGAAAAACAATTTAAATTGCTTTTAAACTAAAATGGGAAATATAGTAGCCATAGTTGGTCGTCCGAACGTTGGAAAATCAACCTTTTTTAATCGTCTTACACAAACACGTCAAGCAATTATACACGAAAGTAGTGGTGTAACACGCGATAGACACTATGGAAAAACAGACTGGAACGGTGTAGAATTTTCTATAATTGATACTGGAGGATATGTCTCAAATTCTGATGATATATTTGAGGACGAGATAAAAAAACAAGTAATTCTGGCCATTGAGGAAGCGGACAGGATTGTTTTTGTAGTAGATGTAACAACAGGAGTTGTAGATATGGATATTGAAGTATCCAAAGTACTTCGTCAGTCAGGCAAAAAAACCTATCTCGCTGTAAACAAAGTTGACAACAATGAGCGACGTATGGATATTCACGAGTTTTACAATCTCGGACTAGAAAGCGAGTTGTATCCTATTTCGTCGATAAATGGATCAGGTACAGGCGAATTGCTAGATATATTAGTCGCAGAATTTGAAGAAAAAGAACAGGAAGAAGAACTTGACATTCCAAAATTTGCAGTAGTTGGTCGCCCTAACGTAGGAAAATCGTCGCTTATAAATGCACTTATTGGTGTAGAAAGAAATATTGTAACAAATATAGCTGGAACAACCAGAGACTCTATACATACTCGCTACCAACAATTTGGTCACGATTTTTATTTAGTTGATACAGCAGGATTGCGTAAAAAGGGAAAAGTACACGAAAACATTGAGTTCTATTCGGCTATGCGTTCCATTCGCTCTATAGAAAATGCCGATGTTTGTATGCTAATGTTAGATGCAACACTTGGCATAGAGGCGCAAGACTTGAGCATACTACAGCTTATACAAAGCAATGGTAAAGGACTGGTTATTTTGGTTAATAAGTGGGACTTAATAGAAAAAGAAACAAATACACTAAAGGAGTTTACCGAAAAAATTAAACAACGAATTGCACCATTTACCAATGTACCTATTTTGTACGTTTCGGCATTAACTAAACAACGAGTGCTAAAATCATTAGAAGAAGCAATTCAGGTATATCAAAACAGGAAACAAAAGGTAACAACCTCTAAGTTAAATGATTTTCTGCTTCCTATAATAGAAAATATGCCACCGCCCGCATTAAAAGGGAAATATGTACGTATTAAATATATTACTATGCTGCCAGCAGTAGTACCAAGTTTTGCATTTTATTGTAATTTACCTCAGTACGTAAAAGATCCTTATAAACGATTCTTGGAAAACAAAATTCGTCAGCAATGGAATTTTGAAGGTGTTCCTATTCGTATTTATATGAGGAAGAAGTGATTGATAATTGCTCGCAAAGAAATGCTAGCGTTGGTTTTTGGATTGATGATTTTTGATTTCCGATTGGCTGACGCAAAATATCTGACAATCAGTAGAATATTGATGCGTTTTCCGTTGGCTGAGCGTAGTCGAAGCCATCAGAATTTGCTATTTATCCAAAAAAAACATTATTTGATATAATGGAAGGATATGTGTATATACTCGAATGTGCTAATGGAATGTTTTATACCGGAAGTACTATAAATTTAGAAAGGAGAATTGCAGAACATCAATCTGGCAAAGGGGCAAATTTTACAAAAAAACATTTACCCGTGGAACTTGTTTATTTTGAGAAATTTCAGCGAATTGATAAAGCGTTTTATCGAGAGAAACAAATTCAAGGTTGGAGTCGTAATAAGAAAATAGCGTTAATAAATAATGATTATGATGAATTAAAAAAGCTATCTGAGTGTAAAAATGATTCTCACTATAAAAATGATAATGAATAAGAATTTGTTTGGTCACTTCGGCTACGCTCAGTGAACGACGTCGGCTACGCTCAGTGAACGACTTCGGTGATGTGACAATCAAAGACTTGCTAGTGTGTTTGCACCGAGTAGAGTCTGTTACTCTAATATTAAATAAGCTGCTATGAGAAAACATATATATATTACATTTGTCATAATTACAGGAATAATTATTTCCTTTTCAGCTTGTATTGAGCCTGTTGAGTATCCGATTATTCCAGAAATTAGTTATAAGGATTTTTCCATGACATCGAGTATAGACATACTTGATAACGAAGTGCAACGTGCAGTATTAACAATGCACATTACTGATGGGGATGGTGATATAGGACTAAATGATTCTGACACTACTGGCCATTTTGATGCCGATAGTATTTATTATAACGATTTATTTTTAATACTTTACGAAAAAATAGATGGTCAATTTGTAGAAAAAGAACTTATTGTACCTCACAATTATCGTGTACCTTATATACAACCTCAAGGACAAGTAAGATCCATTTCAGCAGACATACAAGTAACTCTTGATTACACTAATGGAACTTTTGTTAGCGATACTATCATGTATGAGTTTTATTTGTACGATAGATCTCTTAATAAAAGCAATATTGCGGAAAGTCCAGAATTAGCCATATCATATTATCTTAGTTTGCACTAAGGAATTATAACAAAATAACAAGCCCAATTTGGTATTCGAAATTATAAATTATCAGGCGTAAGCAAATTAGTAAATAATAAATAGTAAATAGACAATCTCTATAATGGAAATTAATAGAATAAAATTTGAGAAAAGTAGTGCCGTTTATACCGAATGCCCTGTAACAAATAAACCTGAGTATGCTTTTATTGGTCGCTCTAATGTAGGTAAATCATCTTTGATTAATATGCTATCTCGACATAAAAATCTGGCCAGAATATCCTCTCAGCCTGGGAAAACACAGCTTATTAACCATTTTATAGTTGATGAAGCATGGTACTTAGTTGACTTACCCGGCTATGGTTATGCCAAAATTGGTAAGAAAACACGTTCGAAATGGGAAATTACTACTGCCGAATATATTACAAAGAGAAAAAATTTAATTTGTGTATTTGTACTTATTGATTCGCGCGTGACCCCACAAAAATCGGATTTAGAGTTTATGCAGCATTTAGGCGAAAATGAGATTCCGTTTGTAATTGTATTCACTAAAATTGATAAAGTGCCTAAACTAAAACTCGAAAAGGCTATTGAACACTACAAACAAACACTTTACGAAACTTGGGACGAATTACCACAGTTATTCTACAGCTCTGCTACAAAAATAATAGGAAAGGAAGAGCTATTAGCCTTTATTGATGAAACAAATCAAAATTATTGATTGGGTGCTGGTTACTGGGTGCTTGGTGCTGGTTAGGCTAGCGCAAGAGTTTTAACAGACGAAGACCTACTAGCGTCTGGAAATACTGGTTTTACTGGGTGCTGGTTACTGGTTTTACTGGTTAGGCTAAGCGCAAGAGTTTTAACAGACGAAGACCTACTAGCGTCTGGAAATACTGGTTT
>DAOVUO010000071.1 GCA_030632545.1 Bacteroidales bacterium | reverse complement strand
TTTTCATTATGTAGTATTTGTCATCGCAACTAGTTATAATTTTTTCATTATGGAGTGCTTGTCATCGCAAACAGTTTATAATTTATTTATTGTAGTGCTTGTTATCGCACTATCTTATAATTTTTTCGTTATGTAGTACTTGGCATCGCAACTAGCTTATAATTTTTTCATTATGTAGTGCTTGTCATCGCAACTAGCTCATAATTTATTTATTATGTAGTACTTGTCATCGCAACTAGCTCATAATTTATTTATTATGTAGTGCTTGTCGTTGCAACTAGCTCATAATTTTTTCATTATGTAGTGCTCGTCCTTGCAAACAGTTTATAATTTTTTAATTATGTAGTGCTTTACATCTCTCAATGATTTCCCGATGTACGATATTGAATATCGGGATAGTTTTTTTAATTCCTCCTTATTGGGAAGTTCGATATATTAATAACTAAGTGTTTAGTGTTAAGTATGATGAAAATGGAGTTATAAATATGTTTAACGATGCTACACGATTATTTATTGAACAATCCCGAATTTATCGTAATGATAGTTTAAAAGTAACATGGAATGGTTCAGCGAGGGAGATGGCGGATAGTATTTACCATTTACGAGTCGGATTTAGAGTAAGGTCTCAATTTTTTACTTTAATTTATTCATACAATAACTCTAAGTCATCGTATGAATATTTGCAATGCTTATGTAAAATATTTATCGAGAAACAATTTCAAGTTGTCAAGATAATCAGAATTTAAATCCCAATGTTTAGTATCTTTATAGTTTCTGTTTCTTTCTTTTATTTTTTCTTTTTGAGATTTGCTTTCGCCAAGTAAAGCCTCTAAATATCCATGTATCTTTGTTTTCTTTGTAGGAATAGTTAATGGATTATCTCTTCCTACAATAGATTTTGATGTTAAACAAGTTTCATAATTATTCCAACAATCAAATATTGGAGTATTTTTGGGATTAATAATGTTTTCCAGAACGGTTTCTAAATCTCCCGAATCAGAATTATTTGGCCATAGAAAAATTTCAAATACAAGTCCAGTTTCTTTTTTCCAACTCTCTATTTCTTTTAGACGTTGTTCATAGTTTTGGTCTGCATCAAAAATAATCAAATTAACACCATCGTTATCAGTGTTATGATTCATTTTGTTTTTTACTTTCTCTCCATCTTCCTTAGCTGAAAAAATATTTGTCCAACCTTTTGTTTCAATTATAGCTTCTTTTTCGAGGGTTACTTTATATTTTTCTGATATATAATCTTTTAAGAATTTAATATCAGCAACGCCTTCTACAAATATTCTTATATCCATAATTACTGTCGAATTTCTGTTTCTGTTTCAATTGCGTCCTTTAATCCTTTATAAGAATATTTGTAGGTTTTTATCCCTGATTTTTTAGTATGAGCAATAGTAAAGACATTCAATTTTTCTTGAGTGTCTTTATATTCTTTGTAGCCTAGAAGTTCATTTAAACACTTTAATGTTTCAAGGTTATGTGTGGTAATAAATAACTGAACATTAAACTCATTTGAAATTGTTATAATACTTTTCCATAGTGATATGTGAGCCGAGTAATGAAGTCCGTTTTCAATTTCATCAATTAAAACAATGCTATTCTCTTTTTGTGCAATTGTTGTCACAATATTAAGGTATTTTCGAACACCATCTCCTGCTATATTACTTGGTATCAATTCATCAATATCTTTGTAACTAAAAAACAACCCATCAGGAAGTGGATGAATTGATTCTATTTTAGAATCAATATTTTGCAATGCTTTTAAAACAATATCTCCCTTTTTTCTTTTCACGATATCAGAATATCTTGTTAAAGCATTTGCTTCAGTACTATCACCAGTTATATAAACTGCATGCAGTTCTTCTTTATATTTATTGTTTTGATTTTGAATTATTTCAGGTAGGTTAAAAACAATTGAACTTTTAAAAGCCTTTTTCTGATTATGTTCTTGTTTTATATTGAATTCAAGTTCTAATCCTGTCATATTTGGTGAAGCAGTTGAAGCATCAATGGATAAATCATCACTACCAATTTTTTGTTTGCCTGCCTCCTGCCCAGTTTTTTTAAATATGGGATTAAGTTTAAGAGTTCTACATGAAGCATCAGTGAATAAACCTTCAAATTCAGGTTTATTATTAAGCCTTAAATTATGAAATAAATATCTAAATTCATCAGCGGTTCTAATATTTAATCCTCTTAAGCGATTAACATTGTCGGGTAAAATTGGGTTTGACATTCCTATCAATAAAAAAATAGCTTCCAATAAGGAGGATTTGCCTGAATTATTTTTCCCAATTAAAATATTTATCTGATTAAATCCATTAACTTCAAGATTGTCAAACCCCCTAAAGTTTTTTATCTTTATATTTTGTAATAAATTCATTTTATATTTTATTAAACCTCAAATATATAAATAAAAATTCTAAATTGAATATTCATACGATGACTCTATGTCATCGTATGAATAACAATGGTTCGGTAAGATTTACTAAATTTACTGTTTCAAAACTGTATTCCGCTAATTATAAACAACATAGTAAATAAAATGGAATTTAGTAAATCTATGGATTTCAGTAGTTTATAAAAATTTAACGAAGTATTAAATAAACAAACTGTTTATTTTGCTTTCCAAGCGGCGTAGGCCATTAAAAACCATCCTGCCATAAATAGTATTCCTCCAAAAGGTGTAACATAGCCCATATTAAGGCCTGCAAAAACAATTAGGTACAAACTTCCTGAGAAAAATACAATTCCGCCTATAAGTGAGTATCCTGCTATAGTCAAAATCTTTTTCTGACTTGGCCATTGTGCAAAAGTTAATGCTAAGGCTAATAGAACTAATGCGTGATGCATTTGGTATCTGACTGCCTTACCAAAAGTTATAGTTGTTTCGTCTGTCATAAATTGCGCACCACCATGAGCACCATAAGCTCCAATTGCAACTGCTAAACCGCCTAAAATTGCTCCTGTTATAAAGAAAGTTTTATTCATTTTTTGTTAATCTAATATAATTGTAAGTGCTAAACCAAATCCAATTGTTTTATATTCATTTTTACCCATTAAATCAATTGGCGAATTTAAAACCAATATAAAGTTTTCAGCTTTTTCAATCGCAATTCCAGGATTAACAGTAAGTAAATGGGCATTATTCTCCGAAACTTCATGTCCGATGTAAGAATAGTTAAATCCAGTTATGAAATTTACATTTTCAATTAAGTAGTATCCAAAATCAGAGCCTAAAAAAAGACCTTGGTCATGTCCTGCATCTGTTGTATTAAGGTGCTTTTGATACTGCGCATTAAAATCAAAGCTGAATTTCTCTGTAAATTCGTAGGTCATAATTACACCACCAACTACTGCCGATGTGCTTTCGTGTACAGCATTACGTCTTACGTAAATATCGTTTCCAACAATAGAATTATAACCTGCAAGTATACCTAAGGTTAGATTTCCGTCTAAAGGTAATTTGTATTTTGCACCAAAACCTACTGTACTTACATCAACCGGCAATGAAACCCCAATTTCAAGGTTTTCTGCTAGGCCATAGCTAAATCTAAATCCAGTAGAAGAGAAAAACTGCGAACTATCGCTAGAAAGAAATAGCTCTTGTGTATTTCCATCTAAATCAAAAATAGAAGTAGATGTTGCATATTCAAAAAATGGTTCAAACTCTATTGTTTGTGCTGGTACGGTTACAGTACAAAGTGTTCCTAATTTTGATGCTGAAAGACCTGAAACTTGTCCAATTGCATAATTGAAGGTTAATAAAATGCTCGATAGAATAAAAAACTTTTTCATAATAATAATTTTAATTTAATAAATAGCGATACGAATTCTTATATCTGTGTGGTTATTTGACGATACTTGGTTTAAAAACTTGTACAGAAATAATGTTTTTTACTGTTTTTTCGACTCTTTTATCAAAAAATTAAAATATACATAACTAACATATAGCATTGCTAGTCCGATACCAAAATAAATAGGCATAAGAACCGATTTTGGTGTAAATGAAGAGTGTCTTAATAATGAGCCGCCAACTATCATAACTACAATTAATATTTTGTCCTTGAGTATATGAAAATTGAGGACACTAATTTTTGTATCTCCATAATTCATAATTCTATAAATATTTTTAATTGTAAGCTTATGGAAAATGAAATATGATTTAACTATGGCTAAAGGGAGCGCAAGTACTGTACCTATTATAAGTTGATTTTGAGTAAGTAAATCAATCCAACTGTATGCACGAAATAATAAGATGAAACTTGCTAAAAGCCAGATTAATCCAACTATAATTATTAAAGTATTGTTTTTTACATTTAGCATTCTATTGTTTTTCAATTACTTTTTTTACAAGAAAAGTATAATATTTGAAACTAGCTGAAAACAAGGCGAATCCAATGCCGATATACATTGGTGTGAGCAGGAATTTTGGTATAAAAGGTGTATGCCTCATTACAATTCCTAAACTTATCATAAAAATAACTAAAAAATACATTTGCCATCTCTGGAAAGCCCAGATACATACTTTGTTTGGATAGAGATTTATTCTATTAATATTTTTTTGAGCTAAGTTTGAAAAACCAAAATGTGATATGGCCGAACCAAGTATAATTCCTCCAATAATTGCAAATACTATTTCTGTATTACTTAATAAACTAAACCATTTTGATGCAATTCGCATTAAAAGCAGCCCGACACTAGTCCATAAAATTCCTGCAACTAAAACTAATATCTTTTTATTAACTTTTGGCATAAGTTTAATAATAAATAGAGCCTAAAATAATAATTGTCATTGCAAGTATCATATTGATAGATGCTATTTTAAATAAGCGAAAATTCATTTTGTCGGAAGGATATACAATACCAACAATTGCAAAGCCAATGGCAATTGTGGCTAATATGATTAACACCCTGATAAACCCCCAAGTTATTCCAAGGGAAAAAGCACCTAATGAAAATGCTACTGCTGATATAATTGTTGATACAGCAATTATAAGTCTTGAACTTTTGAATCCATACTTTGACGCAAAAGTCGGAATACTCGCATTATTGTAGTCCTCAAAATGACGCATATTGAAAGTCATAATGTGTGTAGGAATCCAAAAAAGTATTGCTAGAGCTAAAAATATTCCAACAAAATCAATTTCGCCAATTCCTAATACTCGGCCGGCTAAAATTGGCATTCCGCCAGATATTCCACCCCAAACAATTGACCATGCCGAACGTTGTTTTAGCCAAACTGTGTATATAATAAAATCTATAAAGAGACCTGCAAAAACAACTAATCCAAATAGAGGCATTATCCAAAAACCAATAGCTAAACCTACTACATTTAGTACTGTACCTAAAATAATAGCTTCTTTAAGAGATACTTTTCCCGATGGAATAGGTCTGTTTTTTGTGCGTTCCATTAGGGCATCTATCTTTCGATCGTATGCCATATTGTACACAGTTGTTCCACTAATTGCTAAAAATAAACTTGTTATAAGTCCGAGTGTTAATTCCCAACTATTGTATGGGCAACGTGAACTTATAAATCCAGTGATACCAGTTAGTAAAAGAAGAAAAGTTTGTAAACTTTTGATTAATTGCCAGTAGTATTTGAATTTTGTTTTGATTATTTGAAGCATTTTACTCTTTTTTAGTGTATAAAAAACACTTGTAGTAAAGGGTTACTACAAGTGTTTTTAGAAAAAGAAAACTATTAATTTTCTGGATTGATTACTTGTTCTTCAACTTGTGAAGGATCTAAAACTTCTGTTTCAGTAGTTTCTTCTATAACTTTTACGTCTCTAGCACAACGAAAGCCTAGATTAATACTATTATGGCTAGGGCCAGCGCTGTTGCGTGCCCATACAAACAAGTTGTATTCATAATTGGAAAAACTTCCACCTTTCATGTATCGGTAATGTACATCTGCATAATCATCACCAATCCATTGCCAAACGTTTCCGCCCATGTCATATAATCCATAAGGACTTCTGTTGTCTTCGGTTTCAAACTCACCATAAGTTTTACCATTATAGTAACCTACAGGTGTTGTTCTTGCTACATTTCCACCAATAACTCTTTGTAATGCAGTTTTTCCACTACCAAAGTTAGTAATTTTGCTACTTATTTCATCGCCCCATGGGTACGCACGAGTGTCTTCATGTCCTCTGGCTGCTTTTTCCCACTCACGCTCTAAAGGCAAACGATAGCCATAGAACTCAGCATAAGAATTTGCACCAAACCAAGTAACATTTACAACAGGATGATTATCATAACCTTTATCTACAACAAATGCATTATCAATAAATTTGATATGTGTACCTGGTTTAGAAAGCGGCATTTGTAGTTTTTCGCCAGCTGGAATTTCTTCTTCATGTAAATATTCATCAAATGGCTCACCTTTGTAATCGCCCATTATGCTGTCTTCATGTATTTTAATCATCCCTTTTTCAAGAGCTTCAGTTAAAAACTTTGCGTATTGGGCATTAGTTACGTGTGTAATCATCATTTCATAGTCATAATCAATTACATCCTCATGAAAAATCATTTTAGAGAAAAAAGTTCCAGCAGGTATTGTTACCCAACTATCTGCGTCAACACCAGTTTCAATAACTGCTGTTTCGTTATTTACTACTATATCAGTGCTACATCCTACTGATATTAGTGCAATAAATGCTATATATATCAACTTTTTCATTTTGAACCTCCTTCGTTATTAAATGAATCACGTTCGATATTAAGTACTGGATCAGAAGTGCGCTCTAAATCTAATTCTTGATTTTTAGCTTCTTCAGTCCATAATCCATTCTTTTTAGACAAATCAAATAAACGCCATAGTAAGAAAACGAACATCATTACCAATATTGCGCCTAAACCAAAGTCAGCTAATAGCATGGTTGTGTCCATAAGACCTTGTTGAGCAGCTTCATCTTCGATAAACAATCTTTTCATAGAGAAAATTGTCATTGAGGCAAAAGCAATGTCAGAACCTATAAGTAATATCCAACCAAACCATTTACGTGCTTTACCTTTAATTCCAGAAATATCAACATAATACATAATGATTATAGTAGCAATAAGTGCTGCTAATATGTGCCAGTGACCTGTTAATGTGATTCTTTCTTCACGAGCTGGCCATACACGGAATATTTCATCCAATTTTACAGCCATAAAAATACCAATACCACTTACAGTAAAGTTCATGAAAACCATTTGCCAGAAAGGGCCAAATTTAATTGGGTCATTAAATAAAGCAGCAAATTTTTGGAAGAAAGTTGGATTCTCTATTCCTAATTCTTCAATTCTTTCTTTAATTAATTTTTTCCAACTGTAAATAACAAGTAGAAGAGCTGAAAACATTACAAATACAGAGCCTACATAAATAAATGTATGTGCGTGATGTGTCCAAACAACCGACCAAACACCAAAACTAATTACGATTGTACCAAAAATCATTGTTGGCATTGCAATTTTGTGGAACATACCTTTAAAGTTCATCCAACGACCAACAATTAGCGTAATAGAAACTGCTACTAATGTAAGCATAATGTGTAAGTGACCAATAATAGCTTTTTGTAAACCAGTTTTATTTGGTTCGCGAATTAAGTCTTCAGCTAAGAAAGTCTCGTGTCCGTTTGCCCAAAAAGAGCCTGTTACTGCACCAAAACCTGCAGAGATAAGCATAGCTCCTGCAATAATAATGACAGCCCTACGCCCTAAATCTACACCTTTTTTAGTGTGAGCATAATCATTATCTGTTACATAATATTCTTATTTCCATGCATTTAACGCAATTACAAACATTAATCCTGCAAAGAAAACAAGCGATTGTCCTACTAGGAATAATCCATGTAGAGAGAAATTGTGTCCCCAATAAGCAAATCCTAAACCAGCAACCATTGCCAAAATATAACCAAAAGTTATGATGGCATTAATGTTTCGTTGTTCGTGTTTGCGCATTGGAATAATTGAAGTCATCATGTAAACTTCAATTGCTACCACAGACATAGCTATTGTGTGATAGAGCATTATAATTCGCCCTGCACGTTCGGCTGGATTCAAATCCATGCCTAAATAAGTTACTGTTAAATCTCTTATACCCCATTCAACCATAGGCCCTGATAATGTTCCGAAAACTCCAGTAATAAGTGAAATTAACGAAATAGCTACCAAAATAAGCCCCTTAGTGGAAGTAAAAAGATAGTCAAATCTTTTCATATTTTTGATTTTTTATTACTAAATGAAAAGCTAGCTAAAATTGTTTAGCTAGCTTTTTTTATCTTTACTATTTATGCCTGAGCAACTTCTTCTTCTTCGTCTTTTACTAAGAATTGTTTGAATACAGGAATTAAAAGGAATACAAGTAAACCTAATGACATTGTTCCACCAATAACCCACTCAAACGAGCCACGAACAATTGCGTTCCAATAAGAAGCTGTCATCGAAAGAATTGTTACTGTAAGCATTGTATTATAAGCCCATCTTTTGCGCAAGAATACAAATGGTACCATAAACATCATTAAGTAAGATGCAATATAATTACCATAACCACCCAAGAATAACGCAATTGTATTTGGGTCATAAGTAGGTACTGATTTTTTTACAACAATTTGCTCAACTGTTTTGTCTTTATGTACAATTGCAATAGCTTCATCTGCTTTAATTACATCCATTTGAGCTTGAGAAATTGTAGTTAAACCTAATGCATCATAATAATCAAGGTTTGTGTAAGCATTTCCATAAGGATTGTCGTGACGATCAAGATTTTCATGTACATTCAAATACTCAGGAATGAATTCGAAATAACGAACACCATGCTGTGCATTCATAAATACCATACCTGATACTACACCAATACCTGTATATATTACTGTTTTATAAATTTTGTTTTTGATGCTATCCATATCAGATAAAAGGAAAGTGAAATATCCTAATAAAGATATAGCCATAATCCACAGAACTGGAGGTGTTAAACTAACGTCGGCTGGAGGTGGTGTAATTCCAGGAACTGGTCCTTGAGAATAATCCGATACAATAAGTACCATCCAAGGAATA